>CAZIUY010000076.1:0-4318 GCA_964542625.1 uncultured Muribaculaceae bacterium
AAAAGCATTAATTATTAATGGTGAAGATATACTAATCGGTAATGAGAATAATATTTTTCAGTTTCCAGGAGGTCATTTAGAAGAAAATGAAACCTTTAATGATTGTCTAAAAAGAGAAGTCATGGAAGAGACTGGTATTGAAATACTCGATGATGAAATCAAAAGACCTTTCTTTAAAGTTACGAGACTAACGAAAGATTATCCCGAGTATGGTAAAAATAGAAAGACAGAAATATATTACTATATAATTGAAACTTCTAAAGAAGTAGATTTATCTAAGACACAGTATACTACTCACGAATTAGAAGGGAACTTTAAAATCGAAAAAATACCTTTAAAAGATTCTATTAGAATTATCGAAGAGAATATACCTAATAACGAAAGAAATAAAGTAATATCACCAGATATGATTACAGCAATCGAAGAATACCTAGAACATATAAAGTATAAACTTTAACTAAAGGTATTTTTCTTTGTAGACTTTTCGTACTAATCTTAGTATAATTTATGAGAGGGAGGCATCTTCTTATGTTTAATTATATCAAAGGAAAAATAACTATTTTAGAAAGTAATATGGTAGTAATAGAGAATAATGGAATAGGGTATAGTATCTTTGTTGCTAATCCTTATAGCTACGAAGTAGGGAAAGAAGAGACATTATATTTATACAATCAGATTAGAGAAGATGAATATTCTTTATATGGTTTTAAAACGAAAGAAGAAAGAGAATTATTTTTAAAACTAATAAACGTTAAAGGGTTAGGACCTAAAGTGGGAATCGGTTTCTTTGCTGTCGGTAGTGTTTCTGGTATAATAGATGCTATCGAAAGAGAAAATGTCTTATACTTAAAAAAATTCCCTAAAGTTGGAGAAAAATTAGCAAGACAAGTCGTCTTAGATTTAAAAGGGAAATTAGGTAATATTACCATCGAAGAAGATTCTTCTAGCGATTCATTTGAACTTATCAATGTACTTGAAAGTTTGGGATATAAGTCCGCGGATATTAATAGAGTCATTCCTAATATCGATAAAGAGAAGACTATCGAAGAACAAGTCAAGGATGCTTTAAAATTATTATTGAAGTAGGAGGTTTTTGATGAAGGAAAAACAGAATATATTAGATAATGAAAAAATAAGTGGTGATGAATTTGAAAATAATATTAGACCACAAAAGTTAGATGATTATATAGGACAGGTGGATGTCAAAGAAAACATAAGAATATTCGTGGAAGCTGCCAAAATGAGAGATGAATCACTCGATCACGTTTTACTCTATGGACCACCTGGACTCGGTAAGACGACGCTCGCTCATATCATTGCCAACGAGCTCGGTGTCAATATTAAGACAGCTAGTGGACCATCTATCGAAAAAAGTGGAGACTTAGCCGCTGTCTTATCGACCCTAGAACCAGGGGACGTCTTATTTATCGATGAGATACACAGGATGCCTAGAGCCGTCGAAGAAATACTTTATCCAGCGATGGAAGACTTCGAGTTAGATATAATAATTGGTTCGGAAGGAAGTACTAAGAGTATCAAGATTAACTTACCACCATTTACACTCGTCGGAGCCACGACTCGTAGTGGAGACTTATCTAGCCCTTTGAGAGATCGATTTGGAATAGTATCTAAACTAAGTTATTATACGAAAGAAGAACTTGCAGAAATAGTTAAGAGAACGAGTAAGATTATCGGAATCGATATCGATGAAGATGCAGCCATAGAACTTGCTAAGAGAAGTCGCAAGACTCCTCGTATTGCCAATAGATTATATAAAAGAGTAAGAGACTTTGCCATGGTCGCAGGACTCGAAAAAATAGATTTAGATGTCACGAAGAAGTCTTTAGAAAGACTAAAAGTAGATAATTATGGCTTGGATGGTATAGATATCGAATATTTGAAAAGTTTAATTCAAAAGTTCGATGGAGGACCTGTCGGCGTCGAAACGATTGCAACTAGCATAGGAGAAGAAGTAACGACTATAGAAGATGTCGTCGAACCATTCTTATTACAAGAAGGATTTATAAAACGTACTCGTAGTGGTCGTATTGCAACAGAAAAGTCCTATGAACACTTAGGATTAAATCATACATATACACTATTCGACACAGTCGAAGATGATTAAAATTATTAGAGTAGATAATGTTAGTTAAGACTCATAAAACGGGAAGTTGTTTATGAGGCAAGAAAATATATTCGCTTATCATTTATCGCATTCCGCTAGAAAAGACAAGTTAGAGCACTCTTTTCTCGTGGAAGAGTGCTTTTTTAAGGAGGAAAGAAATGGAAATATTAGATGGCAGGAGTTTACGTGATAAACTTCTAGGAGAATATGAGAAAAAAATAAAAGATAACGATTTAAAGATAAGATTAGATATCATCCAAGTTGGGGATAATAGTGAAAGTAACGTATATATCCGTAATAAGATTAAATATGCAAGTAATATCGGTATAAAAGTAATATTACATAAATTAGATGAAAATACTACTGAAGATAATATAAGAGTCTTAATCGAAGAATTAAATAATAACATAGAAGTAACAGGTATCATCATGCAGAGTCCTATACCTAAGAATCTAGATTATAATTATTTAGTAGAAAAAATAAATCCTAAAAAGGATGTCGATGGATTTACTAGTTATAATATAGAGTCTCTTTATCATAATAGAGAAAATATCTTACCTTGTACAGTGAAAGGAGTATTAAAACTATTAGAATACTATAATATAGTCTTAGATGGTGCTAGAGTAGTAGTAATAGGAAGAGGAGAAATCGTCGGGAAACCTCTTATGCTAGCACTAATTAATAGAAATGCGACTGTTACATTATGTCACTCTCATACAAAAGACTTAAAGAGTATTACTAAGAATGCTGATATTATAATTTCCGCGGTCGGTAAGAAAGACTTAATTAAAAGTGATATGGTTAAAGAGGGATTTATTGGAATCGATGTCGGTATATCTATCGAGGACGGTAAAATGTATGGAGACTTCGACTATGAAGACGTTAAAACTAAAGCAAGAGCCCTAACACCGACTCCTGGGGGAGTAGGACCGATGACTGTTGCTATGATCATGGATAATTTAATAGAAATGGAGAATAGACAAGATGGACAAAATATTAAGTGAAGCATTACTAAACGAAAAGAAAAGACAAGAAAATAATATAGAGTTAATAGCGAGTGAGAATTATGTATCTAAAAGTATATTAGAACTTCAAGGAAGTATACTTACTAATAAATATGCCGAGGGATATCCATCTAAAAGGTATTATGGTGGATGTGAATATATAGATATATTTGAAGAAAAAGCAATCGAATATGCTTGTAAATTATTTAACTGTAAATATGCCAATGTACAACCACACTCTGGTTCGAGTGCTAATATGGCAGTATATAGGGCTCTATTAAAAAATAATGATACTATAATGGGTATGAATTTATCTCAAGGAGGACACTTAACTCATGGACATCCAATGTCCTTTAGTGGACAAGATTATAACGTCGTCGAGTATTCACTCGACCGAGAAACAGAATTAATCGATTATGATGAGGTAGAAAGATTAGCACTTAAAACAAAACCAAAGATGATTATTGCAGGGGCTAGTGCTTATTCGCGAGTAATAGACTTTAAGAGATTTAGAGAGATAGCCGATAAGGTTGGAGCATACCTAATGGTCGATATGTCTCATATAGCAGGATTAGTTGCCTCTAACCTACATATGTCTCCCATACCATACGCCAACGTCGTAACATCGACGACACATAAGACACTAAGAGGTCCTAGGGGAGGAATCATTTTAACAAACGACGAAGAAATTGCTAAAAAAATAGATAAGACAGTCTTCCCAGGCATTCAAGGTGGACCACTCATGCACGTCATTGCTGCCAAAGCAGAGTGCTTTAGTGAAGCCTTAACTAAAGAATTTAGAGACTATTCTAACCAAATAATCAAGAATGCTCATGCACTCGCAGACTCTCTTATGGAAGAGGGACTTAGAATCGTCTCTGGTGGAACAGATAACCACCTGATGCTCGTCGACGTTAAAGGTATTGGCTTGACGGGTAGGGAAGCAGAAAAGATACTAGATAATATAAATATTACAGTAAATAAAAATACTATTCCATTCGACACTGAAAAACCATTTATAACGAGTGGAATAAGAATTGGTACACCAGCCATGACGACGCGAGGATTCATGGAAGAAGACTTTATAAAAGTAGGTAAGATAATTGCCGATGCTCTTAAAAACAAAGATAATCTAGATTTACAATATGAATTAAAAAATAGTGTCTTAGAATTAACTAAGAAACACCCT
>CAZIUY010000077.1:0-4308 GCA_964542625.1 uncultured Muribaculaceae bacterium
TTTTAACTATTAAAAGTATCATGGAATGTGATGATAAGATGTTAGAACAAGTTAAACCTGTTAGTAATACTAAAGAACCAGTAATTGAAGATTATGGTTATATTCCAGAATATATTCCCCTAGAAGATGATACTAATTATAGTGATGAAGACTTTTTTGCTTTCTTGGAGGATATACCTTTACCAGAAGATGATAATACTATAGAACCTAGTAATACTATAGAATTAGAACCAGTAGATAATTCTAATATGATTTTAGGAAGTCCTATTAATGGTATGGTATCTATGATGCATAATGTTACTAATCCCATTAATTCTTGTATTTTTGAGTGTAAGATTTTCGATATAGAATTTTTTGAATCTAATAAAAATAACTTTAAAATTATTACTCTTAAACTTACTGATAAGACAGATTCTTATCTTGCTAAGATATTTACTAAAGATACGAATGAATATAAACGCTTATCTAAAGCTTTAAAGAAAAATAATTGGATAAGAATAGAAGGTCAAATAAAATATGATGAATACGCTAAAGACTTCGTCTTAAACGCAAGGAGTATCGAATCTATTCCATCACGTGATGAAGTTCTTAAAGATGATTTTGATACTAAGAGAGTAGAATTACATACACACACGATGATGAGTCAAATGGATGGTGTCTTAGATGTCGATGTCTACTTAGATACTCTCTATAATGCTGGTTATAAAGCTGTTGCTATTACAGATCACGATGGAGTACAAAGTTTTCCAAGTGCCTTTCATAAAGTAAATGCTTTTAATAAAAATAAAGAAGATAAAGATAAATTTAAAGTAATATATGGTACAGAACTTACGATGATAGAAGATTCTGTCGATATAGTTACTCGTCCATTAGATATACCATCATTAGATGCTACATACTGTGTATTCGACTTCGAAACGACAGGATTCAATGCTGGTGGATTAGACTCTATTATCGAAATAGGTGCGGTCATAATCAAAAATGGTGAAATTATCGATAGATTCGACGAACTTATCAATCCAGGTCATCCACTATCTAATAAGACGACGCAAGTTACGGGTATCACTGATCTTATGCTCGAAGATAAAGATACCGAAGAAAATGCTGTTAAGCGTTTCATCGCCTTCTTTAAAGATTATCCAATGGTCGCTCATAATGCTAAGTTCGATCTATCATTCTTAGAAATGGCCTATAAAAAATATAACTTAGGTGAATTTAAAAATTGTGTTATCGATACTCTAGAATTATCACGGACACTAGATAATGCTTTTGCTCGTCATAATTTAAGTGCTCTAGTTAAAAGATATAATGTCGAATGGGATGAAGAGCATCACCATAGGGCAGACTACGATGCCGAAGGTACTGCTAAAGTCTTAGATAAGATGGTTAAAAAGATGTATGATCAAAATATTAGAACTATCAAAGACTTTAACTCTCTCGTATCGAAAGATGAAATATACAAGTATGGTAGATCATATCACGTCAATATACTAGTTAAAAATAAAGTAGGACTCAAGAACTTATTTCAACTAATAAGTCTTGCTAATACTAAATATTTATATAAGACTCCAAGAATCTTAAGAAGTGAAATAACTAAGCATCGTGAAGGACTCTTGATAGGTAGTGGTTGTTATGAATCAGAAATATTTACCTCTAGTAAAAGACTTAGTGAAGAAGAACTATCTAATCTCATTAGTTTTTATGATTACGTCGAAGTTCAACCACCTGAAGTATATTCTCACTTAATAGATACTAGTGAATTTTATAGTATGGAAGAAATAAAAAATAATATTAAGAAGATTATCGAATGTACTAAAAATACTGGTAAGATAATAGTCGCAACGGGAGATGTTCATCACTTATTTAGAGAAGATAAAATTTCAAGAGAAATTATCGTCAATCAAAAAGTTCCTGGTGGAGGAAGACATCCCCTTGCTAAGAGTGAAATAACTTCGATACCATCTACTCACTTTAGAACGACTGATGAAATGTTAAAAGATTTCTCATTCATAGATACTAATCTTGCTAAAGAAATCGTCATCGATAATACGAACAAAATAGCCGATATGTGTGAAATAGTCGAAGTCATAATCGATACAGGAGGTCATCCTTTTGCACCTAAAATAAAAGATTCTGATAAGATAGTTACGGATATGGTTTATGAGAAAGCTAAATCTATTTATGGTGACCCATTACCTAAACTCATAGAAGAACGTATCGAAAACGAATTAAAAGGTATTCTTAAAATGGGTTATGATGTCATATATTTAATCGCCCAAAAACTAGTTAAACACTCTAACGATGAAGGCTACTTAGTAGGTTCTCGTGGTAGTGTCGGTTCTTCATTCGTTGCAACGATGATGGGTATAACAGAAGTAAATCCTCTTCCTGTTCATTATGTCTGTCCTAACTGTAAGACGACACTATTCGACGATGATAATGGAAAATCATTATCTCTAAATTGTACTTGTGGTTATGATTTACCTGATAAACTATGTCCTAAGTGTCATACACCTATGAATAAACAAGGTCACGATATGCCCTTTGCAACATTCTTAGGTTTCGATGCCGACAAAGTTCCCGATATCGACTTAAATTTCTCTGGTGAAAATCAAGAATCAGCTCACGAATATACCAAAGTCTTATTCGGAGAAGATAATGTCTTTAGAGCGGGTACTGTCGGTACAGTCGCCGATAAGACAGCTTATGGATTCGTTAGGGGCTACTGTGAAAATAAGGGAATAACGAACATGAAATCAGTCGAAATGGAAAGACTTGCTATGGGGTGTACAGGTGTCAAAAGGACGACTGGTCAACACCCAGGTGGTATAGTCGTCATTCCAGACTATATGGATGTCCATGACTTTACACCATACCAATATCCAGCGAATGACCCAACTAATAACTTCCGTACGACACACTTCGAGTATCACTCTTTAGAAGATGATATCCTAAAACTAGATATCCTCGGTCACGATGATCCAACAGTACTTCGTATGATACAAGATTTATCTAAAGATGATGTTACCAAAGTACCTTTAGGAGAAAAAGAGACCATGAAGATTTTCTTATCTCCTAGTGTACTAGGAGTTAATAGTGAAGATATCGAGTGTGAAACAGGAACACTAGGAGTACCAGAGTTTGGTACACGTTTCGTCGTCAAGATGTTAAGTGAAACTAAACCGAAGACATTCGCAGAATTAGTAAAAATTTCAGGCCTTTCTCATGGAACAGATGTTTGGACAGGTAATGCTCGAGACTTAATCATGAATAAAGTAGTAGAATTTAAAGATGTCATAGGGTGTCGTGATGATATCATGGTTACTTTAATTAACTGGGGTATGGAACCTAAAAAATCTTTCAAGATAATGGAATTTGTTCGTAAAGGTAAAGCATCTAAAGACCCCGATACGTGGAATGGCTTTGTAGAAGACATGAGAGCCGCATCTGTTCCTGAGTGGTATATTACGACTTGTGGTAAAATAAAATATATGTTCCCTAAAGCCCATGCTGTTGCCTATGTCATAAGTGCTTTTCGTATTGCTTGGTTCAAAGTTCATAAACCTATTTACTTCTATGCTTCATACTATAGTGTCCGTTGTAATGATTTCGATATCGAAGTCATGTGTTCTGGATACGATGCTATCAAAAGACGTTTCGATGAAATAGAAGATAAGGGATATGATGCCGAGAACAAAGAAACATCCTTAAAAGACGAACTTCAACTGGCCATGGAAATGTATAAACGGGGAATAAAATTTAAGATGATCGACTTAAACAAAAGCGATGCTAAGAACTTCATCATAGATGACGATGGTAAGAGTCTCATCTTCCCATTTAGAGGATTAGATGGCTTAGGCGAATCTGTTGCGAAGTCAATCGTATCAGAACGCTCTAAAGCACCATTCTTGAGTATCGAAGACGTTGCCGAAAGAGCACACATTAACTCGACGACGATAGAAAAAATGGAACAACTCCATATCTTCGATGGCTTACCTAAATCCAATCAACTAAGCTTATTCGACATGGATTTATAAATACTTAAAATTAAAGTAGGAGAATAACTAATATTCTCCTCTTTTTATATATAAAAACTTAAACTTAAAAGAAATTTTATAGACTTATAGCAAACATAAATTATCGTAAAGCGTAACTTTTTTATTGATTTTGTCCTTTTTATGTCTTATAATGAAATCATGATAAGGGTAATACATTACCCTTTGTTATAAAATACCTCATAATTCGACAATTATTTTAAAAAATAACTGTTACTATTATAGAGACTTTTAGAAAGGACTGTATATAAGA
>CAZIUY010000078.1:0-4276 GCA_964542625.1 uncultured Muribaculaceae bacterium
TGACATGAATCCGACGTGTCTTTTTATTTCTTTAGTTCCTTCCATCAAGACGAGTGTCGGTATACTCATGATGCCCATCTTCGTTGCTAACACTTCGTTAGTATCGGTATTTACTTTTAATACATCTATTCCTAAGTTATCTTCTTCGCTTTCTAATAATCTTCCCATCATTTGACATGGACCACACCATTCAGCATAAAAGTCGACTAAGACTTTACCTCTCGTCATATTATCAAACTCTGATGCATTATTCAAATATTTAATCATATTAATCCTTCTCTCCTATTTCATAATACTTATTTAACACTTCCTGGGCACCCTCGATATTTAATTTACCAGTATCGATTAATACTTGTGCATTTTTAGTATCTAGAACTTTATACTTTAATAGTATATCAAAACTTTCTAAATTAGCTCTTTCTCTATTATCACTATCTTTATAATCTTCTGCGATATTACGTATATCGATCCACGAGTTATATATTGGACTTATGGCATTACTCAAGATAGGGGTTTCAGATAATATTGAACTAGAGAACTTACTATTATCGATATAAACTCTTGCAGTTTCAAATTGCATACACACAAATAATAGGACGAATACTACTATTATACCTTCGACGAATCCGACAACTGCCCCTAAAATCTTAGATGGTATTTCTAAAATAAACGTCATTTTTAATACCCATTCGGCTAAATTAGTTAATCTCACTATTAGTTGATAAGCAAGCATTAAAACCGTTGCAACGAATAAGAATGCTATTACTTCATATATGATAATATTTAAGACACTTAATCCTGCAAACTTACCAGAAAATTCAAAGAATGGTAAATTCTCATATAAATATACTGAAAGTGGATTCTTTATTAAAAATGCTATTATTATAACAGCGACCCTACCAATAAATGTTACTAGTTCCTTTAGTACACCATTAGAAATTCCTTTAGCTATATATAAAAGTATAATTATTATTATTAAAATATCTACTATATTCATTTGATCACCTTATCCTCCTTAATTATATTACATATTTATATCCTAAATCAATTATTTTATTTGAATTTGACAAAATATAAAATCATATATATTATTATATTATACAAAAAAGGAGAGAATATGAAAAATTACTTTGAAGATAAGGAATGGTTGGAAATTATTAAACCTATTATAGAGCATCCTGAGTTTCAAAAGAGAAAGACTTTTAAGCATCATGGAGCAACTTCTGTATTCGAGCACTCTATTAGAGTTTCACATAAAGCATATAAAATTGCTAAGGGACTTCGTACCGATTATAGAAGTGCAGCCATTGCAGGCATTTTACATGACTTTTATACTACTCCATGGCAAGATGTCATAATAAAGCAACCAATACATGAAATGCACGCCTTTACTCATGCTAAAAGTGCCCTATTAAATTCGCAAACTTATTTTAGTGAATTTTTAGATGAAAAGATAGAAGATGCTATACTTCGTCATATGTTCCCTCTCAATATTACTCCTCCAAAATATTTGGTCGGTTATATTATTACACTAGCGGATAAACTTTCGAGCTTGGATATGTTATTGTCACCTACATCTCTTATGAAGACTATTTTAGCACCGATTTTCTATAGAAAGGGATGATTATGATGCTCTATATTTGTAAAATGTTTCTTTGTTTTATATTATTTTCTTGTTTAGGATGGTGTCTAGAAGTACTTTATGGATTACTAAAATGCAAAAGGTTTGTCAATAGAGGATTCTTAATTGGACCATTGTGTCCTATTTATGGCGTTGGTTGTGTTCTTTTATATTTATTACTTAGTAAATATGCTAGTGACCCGATCGTCTTATTTATTTTAGCTATGGTCATATGTTCTATTTTGGAATATTTAGTATCATACTTGATGGAAAAAATATTCAAGACTCGTTGGTGGGATTATTCTATGAGAAAGTTTAATATTAATGGTCGTATTTGCTTAGAAACGATTATCCCCTTTGGTATATTAGGCCTCTTAGTAGTCTATATACTTTTTCCTAATGCTATGAATTTACTAAGTATGTTACCACCACTTGCTATCTATATTTCTTCTGGTATCATATTATTACTCTTCATAATAGATTTGACAGTATCATTTAATATTATCATGAAATTTAAAGAATCCGCTTTAAGAGTACCTAAGGATATGACGGAAGAAATAACGAAGTTCGTTAAAAATACTCTCTCTAAACGTATTCTTACTAAAAGGTTAATCAATTCGTTCCCTGACTTGCAAATAGACTTATCCGCAATTAAAGATAAGATATTTAAGAGTAAGTGATAATTTAGTTAGTAAATAAGATTTTTTCTGATTTATACTGTTTGATGATAATAAATAATATTATAAATATAAATGCGATAGTAGATATGAACATCAATATTATATTTAAGATATCTATATTACCATTAGTAATATCATTAAATATCATTATATAATTCAAGAATGGTATTAATGCAAGCGAGTGTGTCGTTTCTATATTTAACATATAAGCAATCATACCAGGAAAGAATGATATAAAACTAAGTGGTGTTAGGGCACTTTGTGCTTCTTTAAATGTCTTCGACTTACTTGCTATAGCGATACATAATCCACTGATAAGAAGTGAATATAAGATGATTATCAAGATGAGGATAATTATTTCTTTAATAGGAAGAATAAGCGTTATACCTTCATAAATACTGAATCTATTTTGAGAGTATTTTAAAGATAAAATCATGAGTACTAATCCCAAAAGACCAGTTATTATAGAAGATATAGATACACTTAAAAACTTACCTATTATGATATCCTTACTCTTGATAGGAAAAGTTAAGAGTGTCTCTAGGGTACCACGCTCTTTTTCACCAGCTGTAGCATCCGTCGCGGGATAAGTCGCAGAGACTGTGATAGCCATGATGATAAACATGAAAGCATATACTGTCAAGTAGCTTGCTATAAAATTATTCTCTTCATTAATGATAGTATTATATGTGATAATATTCATGATATCATCAGAGTCTATTCCATGATTATCCATATATTCAACTTGCAGATAGTTTTTATAAGTCATAAGATAACTTTCTGCTAATACTATCGCTTTACTCGAAGATTCACTACTACTACCATATATAGTGTAATTATTATTTTCTTTAGTTATATAAATATCTATGTCTCCATTTGTAAAATCTTCAGATATCTCTTCTATATTACTATATGTAGTAGCATTTATATGAAGAGACTCTATAATCTCATACTCTAAATCACTCGGTGTAAATGCAAGACCGATTTTGTATGTTTCATCATCACTATTCATTTCATCATCGAATAAGAAAGAGAATCCTATAACTAGTAATGGTATCATGAGAGGTATGATTAACATCATAACGAGAGACTTCTTATCTCTAAATGTTTCTCTCATTTCTTTTTTAAAAATTAACCATGTCTTATTCATTAGTCTTACCCCCTATAAGTGAGAAAAAGGCATCTCGCAAATTAGTAGTCTTAGTATATTTTTTAATTTCATTTGGACTTCCAGACTTTATGATGATGCCATTATCCATCATGATGCACTCATCACATATATTTTCTGCTTCTTCCATGTGATGTGTCGAATAAAGTATCGTCTTACCACGATTCTTTTCGTTTTTAATAAAATCGAGTATTATTTGACTAGCAATTATATCTAATCCATTCGTCGCTTCATCTAAAATATAATATTTAGGGTCATGAATTAAACACCTGGCTATATTTACTTTTTCTGTTTGCCCAGTCGATAATTTTTCAATTTTATTATATAAGAAGTCTTTTATATTCAATATATTAGCAACTTCATCGATTCTAGCATCTATTTCTCCGAGAGGAACTTCAAAAATTTCGGCACACATTCTAAGTAGTTCATAAGGACTAAGTGAATTATAGATTTTAGTATTACCTGATAGAAAGGCAATATTCTTCTTTATTTCTACTTCATCATGAGAGAATGTCATATTATCGTACTCTATAGAACCACTAGTTGGTTCTAAAATACCAGCGATGATGCGTAGTAGAGTCGTCTTACCTGCACCATTAGGTCCAATAATACCTATTATTTTACCATCACCAGCATCGAAGCTTATACCATTATTAGCATAAAATTCTATCCTTTTCCCCTTTTCTAAAGTCTTAATAAATTTCTTTTTTATATTTATTACTCTTAACATTAAAATATCCTCCACAAGGGAAATTATATCATACGGAAGACTACGTCCGCAACCTAAGTAGTTTATTTTTTTATCAA
>CAZIUY010000079.1:0-4217 GCA_964542625.1 uncultured Muribaculaceae bacterium
TATAACAAAAGTACCATTATCATCAGAACTCATAGTAAGATAATTAGTTTTAAGACTAAAATTATAAGAAATAATTCTTCCTCTAACCAAGTCAATTTTAGTACCATTTCCCGCATTATCATAATCATGAGACTAAAGATAAAAACTACCCTCATTAGCATCATCAGAGCTTATTAGATCCTTTTGGCCTTTAATATAAATTAGTTTCTTTGATCCGCCACTATTGTCATCAGAATAAACATTAAATTCTCCACCATCATATACATTAAGTTTAAAAATGCCAGTATCATCAGAACTCATAGTAAGATAATTAGTTTTAAGACTAAAATTATAAGAAATAATTCTTCCTCTAACCAAGTCAATTTTAGTACCATTTCCCGCATTATCATAATCATGAGACTAAAGATAAAAACTACCCTCATTAGCATCATCAGAGCTTATTAGATCCTTTTGGCCTTTAATATAAATTAGTTTCTTTGATCCGCCACTATTGTCATCAGAATAAACATTAAATTCTCCACCATCATATACATTAAGTTTAAAAATGCCAGTATCATCAGAACTCATAGTAAGATATTTAGTTTCAAGACTAAAAACATAAGAAGTAATTTTCCCGTTAGCTAAATCAATTTTCATACCAGTTTTATTTGTTCTATTATAATCATAAGACTAAAGATAGAAATTACCTTTGTCTTCCTTATCAGATTCTTCATCAGGATTATTTGTTGTATCAATCTCGGTAGGAGTTTTTCCATCAGAACCTTTAATATAAATTAGACTTTTAACAGTACTAGTTACATTTTTCCAATAAACATTAAATTCTCCGCCATTACATACATTAAAATTAAACTTTCCATAATTATTATCATTTAAACTTTCATCATCATCATCATCATCAGAATCTTTATAAGTAGAAGCAATAGTTAAACTAGGAGTATTAAGTTTAAAATTATAACTAGTTATTTCGCCACTAGCTAAATTAATTTTAGTCCCCGCGCCATTAGTTGTGCTAGTTCTTTTATTATAATTCAGAGTCTATAAATAATATGTACTTTCGTTTTCTGTGCTATCTTCTTTTGCGCCAGCTGCATAAAATAAACTTTTTTTCTTATTTTGTATTTCCTTATTATCATCTTCATAAGTATAAGTTGCGTAAATATTAAACTTTCCCTTATTTGACACGTCAAAAGAAAATTCAGAATTTCCCTAAGAACCAGAATCAATAGTTAATGTAGGAGTTTCAATATGAAAATCATAACTAGTTATCGTACCATTTTCTAAATCTATTTTAGTTCCCGCACATTTATCAATATCATTAACGTCTTTATTATAATTAAGAGTCTATAGATAATACTTACTTTTATCTTCTGCATCATTTTCTTTTGTGCCAGCTACATAAAATAAACTTTTTTTCTCATTTTGTATTTCCTTATTATCATCTTCATAAGTATAAGTTGCTTCAATATTAAACTTTCCCTTATTTGACACGTCAAAAGAAAATTCAGAATTTCCCTAAGAACCAGAATCAATAGTTAATGTAGGAGTATTAAGTTCAAAATCATAACTAGTTATTTCACCTTCAGCTAAATCTATTTTAGTTCCCTAAGCTGGAATCTCTATATCCTATTTTGCTTGCGTACTTACTCCTTCCGAATCACATATATTAGAACTTTGTATAATTTCTCCAGAACTAAAATTTCTTGTCTATAAAAAATATTTATCACTCTTTATAATAAATACGTCTTTTTGAAAATTCTCATAAACATCTTTTTTTTCTTCTCCGTCATAATATTCATATTTTCCAGTTGAAAAATATATTTTAAATTGACTCTAATCTCTTGTCGTGTTTTCAACTTCTTCTCCATCAGCATTAGCTATTGTTGTATTGTCAAATGCTGTTCCTAATCTAAAATTAAAAGAGCCTGTTCCAGAATCTAATTCCATATTCCGTGAGGTTAATGAAAAATTGTAAGCATCAATATGCCCTTTAGGTAGATCTATCTGCATACCATTTCCAATCTAACTAGTAGAATCCTTAACATAATTACCAGAGGCAATAAGTCCTTTTTTCCCATCTAATTCTAATCGTCCACTTGAACCAGCAACGCCAAAATAAGCCTTACCATTATGTAACAAACCAAAAGTATTAATACCAGTATTATAACCGTAAAGACCAATTTCTTCTTGCCCAGTATCTTTACCCATAACAATTCCGGTAAACCGATTAGCACTATCTTTTTCTCCGGCTCCAATTTGCGGGGCAAGGATATGCGCTTCTCCCTACTTAACTTCATACTAAGTTCCATTAATTGTAATATATCCATTCTAAATATCTTTTTCCTGATACTAGGTTAAATAAATTCTAGCCCCATCTTTTAAATAATAATATCCATTGGTTATATCTAATGAAGTTCCATCCCATCCATTAATAGCCTCATTTCCATAGGTATCAAGATACATAATTACAGGATGAATAATAAACTATGCTGAACTATATATACATTTTAATATGCCAATAGTAGTATCTTCAAATATAAAACTAGTTGCGGGCTTAAGGTATTTATATCCATCTTTCATTTCTACTTGTAAAATAGTATTATCTAAAGAAATTATACCAGATGTTGCAACGCTTCCAGTATAATCATTTCCTTTATAAGTAAAAGTAATATTATTGCTATAAAACGAAGGATTTATACCAGAAGATGTATATTTAATATAAGAAGGTATATCACTAATATCGATACTGGTAAAATCACTAAGCGTTGAACCGTATACTACATCAATAGGATAAAGAGCATAAATCATAGTAGTTCTATCATTTATTTTATCATTAATATTAACAGAAATTTTTACATATCTCTATAAATCTTTTCCTTCAGAATTTGTTTTTATACTTCCACTACCTACTATTTCTATCTCATCTACAGTATTACTAAGTTCATCAGTAGTCTTACCGCTTGATAAATTTGCTCCTATTAAATACCATTTATAAGTAATACTATAATTTGTATTATTATTAATTAATTCTCCATCTTTATATACATAACATTTTAAATTCATACTCTTTTTCCAACTACTACTATAATACCATAAACCCTAAAACCCACTTAATTTATTACCATTATTATCACATGGCCTCACAGTCGCGATATATGTAGTGCCATTAGTCCCCTAATCTCCATCTTTTATAAATAATATTTCTTTAGTGAAAGTATAAACTTTTTCATCTATTGTTATTATTTTTACTGTAAAAATATTATTATTATAATTTACTTTATACTTATACTTTATATTATAATGCAAAACGTTACTTATGTCAACCCAAATATCCTCCATCATTGAGTTTTTAGGGCAATACCCGTCACCGCTTGTAGTAGGTTTAGAAGTAGGGATTTCATCCCCGTCTGGCCCCAACCACTCTATACGATAAGAGCTTCCATACCCTTCTTTCCAAGCTAATTCTACTTGTATAGTACGTTCTTTTTCTGAATCTTCTATTGTTATATCGCCATTAGCATCGTATCTAAAAGTATCTTCCCCGATATAGGTAATAGTTACATCTTCTTCTGATTCGCTATTAAAAATAGTATGTTCAATAGTACCTACTATAGTAGTATAACTATAGTTATAAACTTCACAATAAAATGTTACAGAAGTATAAGTTAAATAACTTTGTACTTCTATAGAATTTTTTTTACTATTTGATACTTTACTATAACTACCATCTGGATAAGAAACATACCAATTTCCTTTAAGTTCTGTATTTGTATTATCATTAATAAGCTATAATTTAATAGTAGCTCCTTCAGTAACCTATTCTATATGGTATCCATAACCATTATTAATATTTAATATCTCTTTTTCTGCGGTCATAACTACTTCATCATTATAAATTACAATACACTTATATCTCTATTGATAAATAACTTCACTACTGGTAATAGTAAGAGTATCACTATCTTCATCAATAGGAGTCCAACCAAAACCTGCGTTTTTATCATATAATTCATTACCAATAAAAACACTTAAATCTCTCTAAAACCATTGATATGTACACTTATCTGTATTTACAGAGTTTCCATAAGAAAGTAATCTTGCTTCTAAATCAATAGAAGAAGTAGTAGAAGAAAAAATAGAACCTTTAGGAGTAGCAATATAACAGTAATATGGTTCTTGCGTTAAGTCTAATACATCTACATAATTAATCTATACATTTT
>CAZIUY010000080.1:0-4188 GCA_964542625.1 uncultured Muribaculaceae bacterium
CGAGTTAACTCTTGATCAATTGGCTTTCTAATAGTATTTTGAGGAGCACCTGTATAGAACATGAATGTATTTGCACCATAACTAAGAGCTTCTTTAGTAGAACCTAATAGACCATTTCCATTATATTTAACATGAGAACCAATTAATAACATATTATCACTTCCTATCTAATTATAAACTATTTTTTAAAAGAAAAAAAGTCTCGATTAATTGAGACTTAAGGACTAGTCGGTAGTGTCGCAGGACACGTTCCGGTTACAGTTGGAGAACTCGTTAAAGTTTCAAGATTCGGTGCACTTGTCGTAAACACATCTGCATAACTAGTATTATTATATTGATAAGTATTATCTGTCAAATATAAGTAATAAGCGGCAGTATTATCACTTACAAAAGTACTACCAAAGACCATAACATAGCCAACATAACTACCTGATGTCGTAATTCCTAAATCATCTAAAGTATAACACTTAGTTACACCTCCAGCCCCTAATAAATCATCTGTCATATAAGTTTCTGTCGCCGCTGTTAAAATTTTCTGAGCCATCAGTTGGAAAGATTTTTTCTTAGCATCATTCATGGCATCTAATACTTTAGGAGCCGCTATTATTATGATTATAGCTAAGACGACGATTACGGCTAGTAATTCTACTAAAGTAAATCCTCTATTATTAAGTTTTTTCTTCACTAGTATTCTCCTCTACTCTCTATCAAAAATTATAAACTACTAATCTATAAAAGTCAATTTGATATTGATTATTTTACTCTACTTTTGCAAGAGACTTATAATATTCGTATCTCTTAATAGAACTATTTTTATTTAGTTCTAGAAGTTCTCGTGCTATTTCGGGATGTGATATCTTAAGAGCATTATAGCGGGTTTCTCCATCTAAGAATTTATCATACATATCATAGTTTGGTTCTTTAGAATCGATATATAAAGTACCATCATAATGCATCAAAATAGTATATCCACACTCGACTGCTAGGCGTTCTTCTTCGATACTACAAGACATACCTTTCTTGATACCTTGTTCTATACATGGTGAATAGGCGATGACGATAGATGGTCCATCGTGGTCTGTTGCTTCTTTAAGACATTTTATAGATTGGAACATATTAGCACCTAGAGCAATACTGGCAACATAAGTATTAGGATAACTCATCGCTATTTTAAATAAATCTTTTTTATCAGTTTTCTTACCTGCATCACTAAATTCGGCGACTTGTCCAAAATGACTAGACTTAGAGGCTTGACCACCAGTATTAGAATATACTTCTGTATCTAGTACTAGAATATTGATATTTTCATTTGCAGATAAGACATGGTCTATACCCCCAAAACCAATATCATACGCCCAACCATCTCCTCCAACAGCCCATATAGTAGGAGTTTCGATAAAGTCTAACAATTCACGAAGCTCTTTAGGAATATGTGAATTAGATAATTCTTCTTTTATCTTCTTAGAAGATGTAAAATTATCTTTATCTTCTATCCAAGTAAGGAATAATTCTTTAGTCGCTTCATCGACTGAATCTATACAAGACGTCATTATCTCTTTAATATGTCTTTGTTCTCTTTGATAACTCTTTAAGATACCAAAAGCAAATTCAGCATTATCTTCGAATAAACTATTAGCCCAAGGAATACTATAAGGAGTAGATGGAACAGAACCTCCATAAATACTAGAACACCCAGTCGCATTGGCAATGATGAGTTTTTCTCCAAATAATTGAGTTAAAAGTTTTAAATATGGTGTTTCACCACAACCAGCACAAGCTCCCGAAAACTCGAATTTAGGTCGTACTAGTTGAGAACCCTTGATCGTAAACTTATCATATAGTTCTGGATTCTCATAGAAATTAAATAAGGTATTTGCTAGACGTTGACGTTTTAAATTAATATTTCCAAATGAAAGTGCCTTTTTACCATTCTTACCAGGACAAGTATTGATACAAAGTCCACAACCTGTACAATCAGATTCACTGATACTTATTAAGAATTTATATTTATCACTTCCACCAATGATGCTTATTCCATCTGTTGCTTTTGGATCATCTTTATCTAATATAAATGGTCTTATAACAGCGTGTGGACATACTAGGGAGCACATACCACACTCGATACAAGAAGAACTATCCCAAACAGGTACCTCGCTAGATACTCCCCTCTTTTCTAATTTAGTTAATCCCCCTGGGAAAGTACCATTTTTATATTCTATTAAATCAGATACTTTTAATTCTCCACCTCGTCTTAAGTTTATCATATCGATATTATCGAGAGTGATATCATTAGAAATACCAGTCTTTAAAAGTCCTTTATAAATAACTAATCCTGCTAGTGCTTCTTTGACACAACGAATATTCGCAGCAATGATGTCTTCTCCTTTAGTCTTAAAACGTAATTTTATATTATCGAATAATATACTCTCATAATTATCTATTCCTAAAAGTTTTAAAATGATCGTTTCAAATACGAGGCTTATTTTACCTTTTAAGTTGTTCCTTTCGGCAATAAGATCAGCATCTATCGTAAATACTGTTATGTTTTTTTCTTTAATCTTATCTATGATGACTTTTTGAACAGGAATATTATCGAAAGTATCTTTAGAATTTATGATTAGTACCCCATCTTTGTTAATATTTTTAGTTATATCGAATTTATTTAAGTAAATACTCTTAGTAACGATTATGATATTAGGATGCTCTAAATAATAAGGTTTTTCTATCGGTTTAGCTCCAATACGCAAGTGTGATACAGTAATACCACCAGACTTCTTCGAGTCATATTCAAAATATCCTTGAACATATTCTTTAGTATTATCCCCAACTATCTTAAGTATATCCTTAGAAGCACTGACCATTCCATCAGAACCATAACCATAAATCATCAATTCTTTATCTAAACTATCTATTTCTATAGTATCATCAGGTAAACTTAAATTAGTAACATCATCAGTAATACCTATCGTAAAGTTATTAATAGGATTATTTTCTAAAGATTCGAAGACAGCATTAATGTTAGATGGTGTCGTATTTTTACTAGATAATCCATATCTTCCTCCATATATATCAATATTAGTATCTTTTAATGCCGATAAGACATCTAAGTAAAGTGGTTCTCCAATAGAACCCATTTCTTTAGTTCTATCTAAAACTGCTATACGCCTCGTACTTTTAGGTAATACATTTAGTAAATACTCTCTACTAAAAGGTCTATATAAGTGAACAGTTATGAGACCACAAGAATCTCCCCTTTTATTACGATAATCGACGACGCTTTTGATAGTATTAGTAACACTACCCATAGCAACTATCACATATTTTGCATTTTCTACTCCATAATAATTAAATGGTTTATAATCAGTGTTTTGCATCTCACCTACTTTATTCATATATTCTTCGACGATGCTAGGTATTCTATCATAGTCTTGGTTACGAGCTTCTACACTTTGAAAATATATATCTTCGTTTTCAGCCATACCATGACTCTCTGGATGATTGATATTTAATGCTCTATTTTTAAATTTTAAAATATCTTCTCTATCTAATAGTTTAATTAACTGATCATCTTCTAATGTATTGATTGTATTTATTTCGTGGCTAGTTCTAAAGCCATCCATAAAATGTAAGAAAGGAAGTGATGAGTGAATTGCTGAAAGGTGTGAAACGAGTCCTAAATCATATGCTTCTTGAACACTTGCTGAAGATAACATACAAAAACCTGTATTTCTAACAGCATAGATATCACTATGATCTCCAAAGATGGATAGAGCATGAGTTGCTACTGTCCTACTAGCAACGTGTATTACTCCAGGAAGACCTTCACCAGCCATTTTATACATATTAGGAATCATCAAAAGTAACCCTTGACTGGCTGTAAAAGTAGTTGCAAGAGAACCTGCTAATAAGGCTCCATGCATAGTACCCGCTGCTCCAGCTTCTGATTGCATTTCGATGACATCGACTACTTCACCTAATAGATTTTTCTTCCCAGTACTTCTTTGCTTATCCATATTAGATGCCATAGGACTAGAGGGAGTTATAGGATAAACACTTACTAATTCACTAAACTTATATGCTATATCTGATACAGCTGTAGAACCATCCATTACTTTTTTCATTTATAAACACTTCCTATTCTTTATAAATAAATTATATAATTTTATATCCTTTTTTTCAAGATATATC
>CAZIUY010000081.1:0-4163 GCA_964542625.1 uncultured Muribaculaceae bacterium
ATAAGTATGATGTATCATCGATATCTATTACCATCATATTAACTTTACTATTAGATAATTCTAAGTATTCATCATTTAGAAGAGATGACTTTATATAAGAATTATTATCTTTATTAACATACTCTATATTAAATTTATTTATATTATCTTTAGATGCATCGAGGGAAGCAAGAAGATAGTTCGTATCATTATCGATTTGTATATTCGATATATAAGAAAGTTCATTTAGAAAGTCTTCTAAATCTTTTATATTATTATCTAAGTTAGAAATCGTCACTTTCGTATCGGTATTTATATCTAAATATTTAGAAGAAAGAACTGTATATAAATCATTTTCTTTGATAATAGAAAGTATTTCTTTAAAGTCTTCTTCTGTCGTATTCAGCATATCGATTGCTTTATTTTTAGGACCATCTAAATAGTTTACGAATTTATATAGACTTAATACTATTAAAAATATGCATATTATAACTACTAATACTCGTGCCCAAAGGACATTTGGTCTTTTAGGTTTAGATTCTTTTTTTATAGGAGTAACTTCTTCATTATCAGTAGTACTCTCTAGGCCTTTTAATTTATTCTTTTTAAACATTCTTTATTCACCACTTCAATTATAAAATAAAAAGGTAATTTTTACAATATACGTCTAATCGAGATGTGATAGCTCACGAATTATTTTTTGGTACTGTGGATAATCTTTAAATCCATTAGATAAATTGTCGTTTATAAAATCAGTCGTATCTTTATTTGCTGTTGCAAGTATTTTAGCATCAGTTTTAAGATTAGCTAGCTTAAAGACCATATCGCCACTTTGACGCGTACCAAAAAGATCTCCCTCTCCACGCATCTTGAAGTCTTCTTCGCTTATATAAAATCCATCACTCGATTTAGATAAGATTTGCAAGCGTTCGTGGGGTTTATCACTTACGAGAATACACTTTGATTCTAAAGAATTTCTTCCAATACGACCTCTTAACTGGTGCATAGTAGCAAGACCAAAACGTTCGGCATTCATGATGACCATTAGAGTTGCCGCAGGAACATCTACTCCTACTTCTATTACAGTAGTGGATACTAGTATTCTCGTCTTACCATTTTTAAAGTCTTCCATTGCTTTATCTTTTTCTTGGGGTTTCATCCTACCATGAAGTAATCCGATGGGAATTTTTTTATTGAAAGCAATATCTAGTTTTTTCTTTAAAGAAACTGCATCAAATAGTGTATTTTCACCTTCTTCACTTTCGATTAATGGACAAACGATATATACTTCATGACCACCTTTTACTTCTTCTAAGATAATGTTTAGAATCTTCTTTATCTCTTTAAAAGTCATTATTTCTGTCGTAACTATCTTTCTTCCATTAGGTTTTGTCTTTATTAGTGAGATATCCATATCACCATAAATAGTTAGAGCATAAGTCCTAGGTATAGGAGTTGCACTCATATAAAGGATATCTGCCATAGTCCCTTTATTTTGGAAAGTACTGCGTTCTTTGACACCAAAACGGTGTTGTTCATCGGTTATTACGAGTCCAAGGTTTTTAAACTCGACATCATCTTCTAAGACAGCATGAGTACCTATTAGCAGGTCTATATCTCCATTTTTTAAATCTTTAATTATCTTTGCTCGCTCTTTTTTTGTCGTCTTTCCTTTAAGTAATTCTACACGAATACCAAATGGTAAAAACATCTTCGATATATTTGTAAAGTGTTGGTTAGCAAGTATTTCGGTTGGAACTAAGAGTGCACTTTGATATCCAGACAAAGTATTATAGTATATACTTATAACTGCGACGATAGTCTTACCACTTCCAACATCACCGAGTAGGAGTCTATTCATGCGTTTAGGTGCCTGTAAGTCAGAGATGATATCTTTTAATGCAGATTCTTGATCTATAGTTAAAGTAAATGATAATGATTTTAAGAAGACTTCTACTTCTTCAAATGGTAAATCTCTTTTTAATCCTAAGTCTTCTTTTCTACAAGTTTTTAAGTAATTTATTTTAAACATGAATCTAAATAATTCTTCATACTTTAGTCTCTTAATCGAACTATCTAAAATATGCGTATTCGGTGGATTATGGACTAACGCTATCGAAGATGGTTTATCTTTAAAGTCATATTTTTCGATTAAGTATTCTGGGATAAAGTCGATAATACTAGGATTCATCGCTAAATAATTTTTTATGATATTAGATATAACTTTAGATGATAGACCACTAGTCGTATGATAGACTGGTTCTATATAAGTAGAAGTTATTTCTTTAAATAAGATATTAGAAGCCGTAATCGAGTTATGATGTTCATCATATTCACCTAATACAGTTATGACTGTACCACGGTGCAAGTTTGATTTCATGAAAGCACGATTAAATATCGTAACATTTACTAATTTATCGTGAGTTTCTATTCTAAATGATAATTTATTTAAGCTCTTTTTTATATATGTCGTAATGGGTGTCGTTTCTACTATACCCGTGATGAAGACTGACCCCTCTATAAGATCAGTTGGTTCTAAAGTATTATATTTAAATGGATAATAATCTATTAAATCTTGTTCTTCATATATATCTATGCGATGAAGTAGTGATTGCGTCTTATCACCTACTCCTTTGATGTCTTTTAACATAGTCATCACCCTACTTAAATTATAGAAAAAATAATTTAGAAAGACAAGAAAAAAATAGAGTCTATGTTATTCTCTATTTATTAGATATATAAATTTATATATATTATCTTCTCTTTTTAGGGCAAGACTTCTTTTCATCGTACCATAAATCGTATTATCTATAGAAATATCGAAGTAATAAGTATCATCTATTTTATAAGAAGATGTAATTTGTACTTCCGCATACATCGAGTGATTACTCGGTATAAACTCGATTAAACCCACGTCTTCTTTATAGAGTGATTTATTTATGACTTCATTCTTTTCTAATCTTAATCCCGTCAAGTCATAAAAATCATCGATGAAGTCTTCGATAGTAATAGTCGAAGATGATTCACCTTCTATTACGTTATTCATCTTTGGATAGACATATTGTTGAAGATTAGAATTCGTTATCGAAATTTTATCTATATTATCGAAAGTAATCGATGAGAGAAACACACTCATCAAGTCTTCATTAAATATCTTAGAAAAATTATTTAATTCATTCATGTCGAGTGGTTCTTTATCGATAGATTCTGTAATAATATCTTCTCTATCATTTTTAAAGGAGATATAACTCATTACGACATAAGTTACGAGGGTACTAGAGAGAATTAGAAATAAACCTATTATTATAAGTAGAACTTTATCTGTGAATCTTAATTTCATAATAAACACTCATTTCTAGTAAGAGATTATAACACACTCATATGTTTTTTGATAGTAGGACTTAAAAATTATCATCCATTAAGAAATCAAAAATATTGAGATACTTAACTCCATCTATAGAATAATCTTCTTTATTAGTTGAAATGACATATTTAGGACTATTATCACTTATATTTTTAAAAGCATTAAATTCTCTGTTTCTAGTTTCTATATTCGATAAATCATAACAAGCTTGAATATATTTAATATTATTATTTTTAGATGCTATAAAGTCTATTTCTCCCCTCTTAGTCTTTCCTACATATACTTGATAATCCTTTCTTATTAATTCATTATATATTATATTTTCAAATGATTGTGAATAATTTATTTCTTTATTGTTCGTTTTGATTTTTTTAACACCTAAATCTGTTGCATAAAATTTATTCAGAGATTTTAAAACTGATTTACCATTTATATCATATCTATAAACTCTGTTAATAATAAAAGTAGAACAAAGTGCTTCTATATATTTATATAATGTATCGGTAGCAATCTTATCACCATTTTTATTCAAATATTCGAGTACATTTGTTATAGAAAATTCCCTCGTTTCTGTTTCTAAAATATATTGAAGTATTCTATTAAACATTGTAATATCTGTTATTCCAAGTCTATCTACGACATCTTTAAGGAGTATAGAATCATATACATCTCTAATATAATTCTCTTTGGAATTATTATTTTCGAAAATGAATCTCTGAGGTAGAGTACCCCACTCGAAGATATCTAATAATAAATCATCATAATTTTCTGGCTTAGTATTTGTAATCTCGATGACTTCTTTAAATGATAATGGATTAAT
>CAZIUY010000082.1:0-4162 GCA_964542625.1 uncultured Muribaculaceae bacterium
TAAAGGTACATTTATTTTAACATAATTTTCTATTCTGTTCCTTTCTTCTTTCGTTAAATCACTAGCATAATCCATTATACTTTTTAATTTATAATCTATTAATTTTGGTATATCCACTTCCTTTGCAGATTTTAATTCATAACTATTCATAACTTACCGCTAAATCCTTTCTATTATCACCTAAAAGAAATATTCATAAAAAGTTAAAAGTCCTACTTGTTTTCTAAAGTGTTCAGATTCGAACACTTTAAAATTTGGATTATAAGCGGCTCGTGATTTATCACTTTGTTTTATAAGCCACTAGTATTTTGAAATTGTGAATTATAGAGTTCTTTATAAAAACCATTTTGTTTTAGTAAACTTTTATGTGTTCCTTGTTCGATAATATTACCATCTTTTAAGACGAGTATCAAATCAGCATTTTTAATCGTAGACAAACGATGAGCAATGATAAAGGAAGTTCTCCCTTTAGTTAATTTATCCATCGATTCTTGGACTAATTCTTCTGTTCGCGTATCGACATTAGAAGTTGCTTCATCTAATATCAGAATAGGTGAATCATCTACCATACTTCTAGCAATTGTAAGTAATTGCTTTTGTCCTTGAGATAATGTATCAGTTTCATTTAGTATAGTATCATACCCATTAGGTAATGTTCTTATAAAGTGATCTAACCCGACTACCCTACAAGCATCCTCTATTTTCTCATCAGTAATACTAGCATCATTATAACGGACATTTTCTCTAATACTACCTTCAAAGATGAAAGTATCTTGTAAGACCATGACGAATAAATCATGAATATTCTCTCTCGTCAAGTCTTTAATCGATATACCATCTATTAAGATATCTCCACTATTTATTTCATAAAACTTCATGAGTAAGTTGACGAGTGTCGTCTTACCTGCCCCAGTTGGACCCACGATAGCAATCTTCTCTCCCGACTTAATCTTAGCACTAAAACCCTTGATAATTAAATCTTCTTCATTGTAGCTAAACACGACATCCTTAAATTCGATATTACCTTTAACACTTCCTTTATCTAATATTGTCTTGAAGTTAGATTCATCACTCATTTCTTCCTCTTCTAGAAATGCAAATACTCTTTCACTCGCGGCAGCGGTCGATTGAAGTTGAGCAAAACACTGAGCAAATTGTGTTAGTGGTTGAGTAAACAGTCTAATATATAACATAAAGGCGACGATGACACCAAAAGATATACTATTATTGGTAACGAGTATGGAGCCTATGACACAGACTGCTACATATCCAAAATTAGAAATAAAACCCATGATAGGATGCATTAATCCTGAATAAAACTGACTCTTTATAGCACTATCATATAATCTTTTATTAATAGTATCGAATTTTTCATTCATCTCACCTGTTGCGTTATATACTTTAACGACATTATGTCCAGAATATACTTCTTCGATATGTCCATTGATATTACCTAATTCATCTTGAACTGCGATAAAGTATTTCTGAGTCTTCTTGAGGATAATACTAGTTAAAATAAAGCCAACTAAACTCGATAATACTGCGACTAGTGCTAATATAGGACTAGTCTTAATCATCATGAATAAAGAGCCAATAAACATCGTTAGAGCTGCAACGAGAGTAGAAAGTGACTGATTCATAGTTTGCCCGATAGTATCGACATCATTTGTCATTCTCGATAATGTATCACCAATAGATACTTTATCGAAGTAAGATAGTGGTAATTTATTTATTTTTTTCGATATACTAGAACGAAGTTCTTGAGAGAAAGTATTAGTGACTTTAGCCATGACGAATCCTTCGATATAATTAAATATAAATGAAAGAGTATAATATATGGCTAAAATAAGACCAATTTTTTTAATAGCGTTTAGATCGATTCCTCCTATGAGTCCATCCGTTATGATATTAATTATATCTTTTAATTTATCTGGACCAATTATCGATAAGATAGATGCTATCATACTAGAAGATAACCCTATAATTATATATATTAAATATTTTTTACTATAATCATATAGCTTTTTAATAGAACCCTTAAAATCTTTTGGTATTTCTTCATTTCTTGATACTCCATTATGCATACTTTAATTCCTCCTCTGATAATTGGCTTTTAGCAATCTCTTTATATACAGGACAGTTCTCTAAGAGTTCTTGATGTTTACCAATACCGACACATTTTCCTTCATCTAAGACGATTATCTTATCGGCATCTTTTATCGTACCAATTCTTTGGGCAACGATTAGGATAGTGGCACCTTGAGTATTTTCTTTTAAAGATTTTCTAAGGGCAAAATCTGTCTTATAGTCGAGGGCAGAGAATGTATCATCGAAGATGAATATTTCAGGTTTTCTAGCAATGGCTCTAGCAATCGATAATCTCTGTTTTTGTCCTCCCGAGTAATTAGTTCCTCCTTGAGAAACACTAGCATCTATTCCTTCAGTAGTATCGAAGACGAAGTCTTCTGCCTGTGATATTTTAATACTATCTTTAATACTCTTAGAATCGACCTTTTTAGAGTATTTACTTCCAAGAGAAATATTTTCTTTGATAGAACCTCTAAAGAGAATTGCCTTTTGAGAGATATAACCTAATTTATCATTCAAGTACTCTGTTTTCATATCCTTAACATTAACACCATCTATTAAGACTTCTCCACTCGTGGCATCATAAAACCTCGGTATTAAATTAATTAAAGTAGATTTACCTGAACCCGTTGAACCGATAAAAGCAACAGTTTCTCCCCTATTTGCTTTAAAAGAAATATTCTTTAGGATATATTCTTCGGCATCAGGATATCTAAATGAAACATCTTTAAATTCGATGGTACCTCTTAAGTTAGTAGTATCTTTATCGATTGAACCTTCTTTAATTTTTTCTTCTGTTTCTAATACTTCATTTATTCTCTTAGCAGATACACTTGCCCTTGGATAGATGATAAATAATACTACGAGCATGACAAAAGACATGATAACTTGGACAGCATAAGAAGAGAACGTTACCATATTACCGAATACTTCCATCTTCGTAGATATATCGCTAGTATTATTTATAATATATGCTCCTAAAGAGTATATTGCTAAAGATAAACTAGACATGACTGTACTCATGATAGGACTCATGAGAGCAAACGACTTTTGAATAAAGTAATTAGTCTTAGTAAGTGATTTATTTGCTTCTTCAAACTTATTTTGTTGATACTCTTCAGCATTATAAGCCCTTACTACTCTTATACCTTTCAAGTTCTCTCTCGTAATACGGTTTAGGTTATCAGTGAGTGTTTGTACTATTTTAAACTTAGGTAAAACTAGTAATACTAATATGATGATTGCTACTAATACGATAAATACTCCTATCGCTGTTACTAAAGAAAATTCAAATCCTTTATGAGCTATCTTACTTATGGCAATAGATGCCATAATAGGAGCTTTAATTAGCATCTGTATAGCCATGACGAGGAAATTTCTAACTTGGGTTACATCATTAGTACTTCTCGTAATTAAACTACTAGTAGAAAAATTCTTTATTTCTTCCATACTAAAACTTCCTACTTTTCTAAATATTTTAGCTCTTATGATAGCTTCAAAACTAGTTCCTATGTACGCAGCGGAGTATCCGACTATGATAGATGCAACTAAACTACCAAAGGCACATAGTAGCATATATCCTCCAGGATATAATATATCTTTAGCGGTCGTATTATTATTTTGTAATAGTTCTGTAATATCTTGCATATAATCAGGTATTTTTAAATCTAAAATAACTTGTATTACTATAAAAATGATAGCAATTATAAATAAGATAATTTGTCTTTTATTTAAGTTTTTAAACATTTTTAACATATTAATTTTCCCTCTCTTATAATTCTATTCTTTTAGAATCAATAACAGTACTAAGTATATTATGTAATTTTTTTCTTGTCAACTCATTATGAGTACTAAAAAATCCTGAAGACAATCGTTTTCAGGAACATCATTAATTATTTTTTCTTTTTTTCCATCTCTGGTACTGTGTATAAAAGAAATTCATATTTTTTAAATTACTTCATAAACGTCTCTGATAATTTATAGCATCTCCCATTGACCATTTTTAGTAGAACCAATTCTTCTTATAATATTCTTATCTTTTAATACTTTTAAATTTCTAGTAACAGTTGTTTTA
>CAZIUY010000083.1:0-4125 GCA_964542625.1 uncultured Muribaculaceae bacterium
TGCTTTCTTTCTTTTTTAGTAAATATGTATGCATCGAACCCTTCTAAAGCTGCCCATACACCTTCTAGGGATGTATCTTTAACTGGATATTTAACTTTTAAACCAAGCGTCTTTAATACTCCTAAATTTTCTAATAAATTTATACTTGTGACTGGATTTTTAGTAAACATGATATCTAATTCTCTTTTAATACTTTCTTTAGATAAGTTATTTAATATACTCGAATTATTTATAATAAAATCTTTAGCACTTTGTTCGATCGTAAATCCATAAGTACTAGCGAATCTTATAGCACGTAAAATCCTAAGTGGGTCTTCATTAAATTTTTTACTTATGTCCCCTATTACTCTAATGACTTTATTATTTAAGTCATCTATCCCCTTTAATGGGTCAATTATTTTACATTCACTATCCATAAGTATGGCATTTATTGTAAAGTCCCGTCTATCTAAATCTTCTAAAATACTACTAATATATTCTATTTTTGGATGTCTATCTTTATCATAAGTTTCTCTTCTAAATGTCGTTATTTCGATATTATATGGTTCTATCCTAAAAGATATACATCCATAATTTATGGGTGTATCGATATTAAAGATATCGAGTAATTCGATAGGTTTAGCAATAGTGGTAATATCGATATCGAACGATTTAATCCCTAAAAGATAATCTCTTACATATCCCCCAACAAGATAGGATGTATATCCATGATGTTCTAAAATATTTAATAATTCTATAGGTTCCATTTACTACACCCTCACTTCTCGCTAGATATAATTATACCCTTTATTATAGATGAAATCAAATTTATCACACAAAAATTTACTATATTTTTTAAGTAGTATAGAATCACTAAAAAACTGTCAAAAAACTATAAGTTAATAGTCTTTGACAGTTAAATTTAACTACCAGCAATAATTCTTATTACGTATACGGCTGATAGCAGATCCAATCGCTCTTCCTGCATCGAGAACAGTAGAAATTATCCTCGCAATAGCATTAATGAATGTCGAATTAATCGTCGTTGCACCTCCAGTGATATTTACTAATTCATTGTTCGTTAAGTTCATAATATTTCTTCTCCTTTCCTTTAATTACACTTCTGAGGGTTCATATAGCCATCGACAACACCAATTAATAATGTAATTAGTCCTGCTATACCTACTAATATAATGTGTCTTAGGCCACCTCCTTTTATCATAGTTAATTCATTTGTTGTAAGTTTCATAAGTACCTTCCTTTCTAAATTCGATAATTTTTTGAAACATTGCATCTTTATTTCTGTGAGTTATATAAATTAAGGACATATCTTTCATCGATAAAAGATTCTTTAATATAGTATCTTCATCATTTGTACCCAGTGTCGATAGCGTTTCATCGATTATTAAAAGTTGAGGCTTCTTAGCTAGTGCTCGAGCGAGTATCACTCGGGAGCGTTCTCCACCAGAAAGATTAATCCCATTACTTAAGAGCATCGTATCATCTTTATTAGGTTTCTTAGAGATAACTCTATCTAGAAGAGTTATTCTGTATATATCTTCTAAATTATTAACTTCATTATTTAAAGTTATATTATCTTTAATAGATGAGTTAAATAAATGTTCTTCTTGCCCTATATATGTTATATAGTCTCTTAATGATGTAATCGACATATTATCTGTATTACGATCATTAATATAGATAGAACCTTGATAGTCATTTAGAAGTCTCGAAATACATTTAACTAAAGATGACTTACCTATTCCACTTTCCCCTTTAATTAGTATCTTATCTCCACGATTTATTTTATAAGAGAAGTTTGCTATAACATTATCAACTCGATTATAAGAGTATGATAAATTATCGATTGTAATCGTCTTTAAAGGTTTATTATAATTAGTAGATACATCTTCAGTCTTTAAATCATAAAACTCACATATACTTTTAAATATGGCTTTACTCTTGATACAGTCAGAAAATATTTCCATTAAGTTATCTACCGAGTTAAAGAGGAGACTAAATAATGAATTGATCGTCACTAAATCATAGAATGTAAAGTTAGAGTTTAGAATAGTAAAACTAAAGTAGTTAATAACTAATGTACCAATTCCAAAGATAGAAGCCTTTAATAAGTCAATTACAGTATATTTTTTATTTCTTTTATCACGAGATTTAATATTTCTTTTAAGTTTATCATCTAGTATTCTCACAAATACATTTTCTTTATTTAAGTTTTTAATACTTTCTATACCAGTTAAATAATCGACTAAAGAACCAGTATAATCACTATCTAGTGAGATAGCATCTTTTTCTTCTTTATAGATAATATTTTTGGTAACTAAAGTAATAACAAAATATAATAGAATAATAATTAGATAGATTGCTGTTAATTTTGAAGAAATAACGTACATAATAATTATAGTACCAATCATAGTAATTATATTAAGTGGGACTAGTAGAGTTATTTTGATAAATAAATCTTTGACGAAGGTCATATCTTCTATCTTGTGCACTATTTCACCCGTTTGTCTCGAAGACAAGACACGGTGAGGTAAATGAAATATGTGTTCAGTAAAGTTTTTTAGAGATTCGTTATCGACGAAGTTATTAACACGACTGGTTAATCTCGTCTTGAGATACTCTATAAACTTGGATATGACTTCTAATATCAATAATATTATTAATAACCATATAGGATTTAAACCTAATCCCATCAATTTGATATGAAAGCTTAAAAGTAACTCGATAGAAAAGGTAATAGCATATAATAATAAGATGATGATTATTATTATTTTCTTCTCTTTAATTAAAGGAATAATTAGTTTAGAAATAGATTTACTATACTCATAATGAGGAATTGACCCTTCAGGAGTTGCGACTAGTAAGTATCCAGTGTAAATACTTTTAAATTCTTTCTTAGTGAATACGACTTTACCTTTAGCAGGATCCATCACTAAGAAGTTATCTTGATTTATTTCATAGATGACTAAAAAGTGTTCACAGCCTTCTTCTATAACGTGTGCTATTAGGGGTAAATGATTGGAACTAATGCTATCTATGTCGGTTTTTAAGCCATAGGAATGAAATCCATATTTTCTTAAGGCTTCTACTAAATTATAAGCATTAGTACCAGTTAAGCTAGTATGAGTATCTTCTAAGATGACTTCGAGGGGAACATAACCACCATAATAAGAAATAATACTAGCAATACTACACGCTCCACATGATGAAGCATTATCTTGAATAAATATATCCTTTTTTTTCATATGTCATACTCCTTTGTTAAATTAATCTTAGTATTCTTAAAACTATTCTTAAAACCATATAGAACATTTAAAACACCTCCTTTTCTAAAATGAATACATCTTAGAAGAATAACTTATATATTCTTCTGAATAGACTAATGACAGAAATATAAAACATAACATCACTCTCCTTTCTTGCCCCTCTACTATATATTATTACGGATAATTTTGATTTTTCTCATCCAAAAGGGGCTTTTGCACCACTTTTTAGTACATATGTTCTATTTTTGGCCTATTTTTAACGCTTTTAGTAATTAAATTACTAAATACAAACATAAAAAAAGTACTACGAGAATTGTTAGTACTTCCATATATTGTTAATCTTAAAACTTATTCAGCACCCGAAATATAGAATGGGTCTGTAGATGTACCTGAACCTAATAGACCAGCTGCATATTCGGGCTTAAGGGAAATGACGGGAGCGACCGCACCGCCGGCGTCATAGATCCAAGCGGTGCCCAAGTGGCCATCCACATGGGCAATGAACACGCTAGCACTATAACCATCAAAATCGTTAGACGAGAGCGACCAGTACCAAGACCCTTTATATAGGTAATAACTCGTATTATTAGAAGCACCATCTGACAAAAATCGCCTTCCACCTGCAGTGGAAATCTCATCAGCAGTAATCAATCCTATTGGATATGTTAGAGCCCCGTTTCCATTTGTCGTGTCACTTACTGTGAATGCATCGTTCTTTTGTGGACAAATAAACTGTGGAGCTGGGTCAGTCCTATTATTTGTTGACGAAGAATTGTTTCCAGTAAAAAATCTTGTCCAAGCCCCGTACGTTGTAACATTCTTTGCATAACCTAATCCAGTATCACTAGTCAAAAGACTT
>CAZIUY010000084.1:0-2396 GCA_964542625.1 uncultured Muribaculaceae bacterium
ACCTCTATAGAAGTCTTCTCCTTTAAAAGATGATAAATATACTGGATTAGTAAACATGATAAATGTTCCGAGGATACTTCCTATAATATACATTAAATAGACGTATTTTTCTTGTCTATTCTTGATGTTACTATAAAGAAAACAAAATATACTAACTAGAAAGTTGAATATCGTAATGTGTTCGACAAAAAGAGAATTAACTACTCCAAGAATTAAAAAACACGCCATCCACCATTTATTCATCGTGGCTTTTCTATTAAAGAATATATATAGTACGAGAGTAATACCGAGTGTCGGTATAACATAATTAGCAAAACAAGATGCGTTTACTATCGCTTGTCTAAATATAGTGATGGGCATCAACAAAAAACATAAAATCGATAAGACGATAAAGCTCTTTCTTTTATCATTAGTCATTTTGTACAGAATATATACTATCCCTAAGATTACTAGTGTTCTAATGATTACTCTCAATATGATACTACTAGACATATTTACTCCGAACAAGTTTCCTAAGTATCGACCATTTACTTCAGGCATAAAATTAAGACCTACACCATAAGAACCATGTAATAAATCATCTCCTAAAGGAGGAATAAGAATACTAAGAGTTATGAGAAACAATATAAATATAATGATTAAATAGTTTTTCTTAATAAACCTAATACACTTCTTCATTTTACTTGTTTTTTAATCCTTTCTCTTACTCTAATCGAAGCATCTACTATTCGATCACTCGATCCTGTATCGAACCACTCTACACTACTTTTTAGTGTTACTGCTTTCAATAAATTCTCACGTAAATACATATTATTTACATCTGTCATTTCGTATTCTCCACGGGGAGATAATTTAATATTATTTAGTTTTTCTATGACATCAGGTGTATACATATAAAGTCCAATCGATGCTAAGTTAGTCTTCGGAATCTTTGGTTTTTCTTCTAAACTGATGATATTATTACTCTTATCAATTTCGACGATGCCGAACTCTTTTGGATTATTAACTCTATAAGTAAATATAGAAGAATACCCATCTTTAAGATTATTTATACCTTCCTTAAAAGCACTATCTATTTCTTCTCCAATCAATATATTATCGGCATACATCAAGACACTATAATACCCTTTTATAAAGTCTATTGCTGCTTTAAAAGCATCGGCACTTCCTTTAGTGGATTCTCTAATCCTATACTGAATATTAATTCCCGTAAATTCTCCATCGATAGTACCCCTTACCATATGATCATTATCCTTAGATGTCACTATCATGATGTCTTTTATTCCCATCTTCTTTAGTGTTTCTATCGCATAGAAAATCATCGGTTTATCATATATCGGTAATAAAATCTTCGGTATGATTTTTGTCGTTGGATATAGTCTAGTACCTTTACCTGCGGCTAAGATTACACCTTTTAGCATATGCTATTTCACTTCCTTTTTAATATTACTAATTATCTATAAACTTGGAGTTAGCATATACCTTTTCCATTACTTCATCATTATAAAAATAATCAAAATGTTTTTCTAACTTCGTACGAGCATATTTTTTTTCTTTACGTTGTTTTCTTCTAATACACGCGACTAAACTTATGATACAGTCATAAATCATTAAGATAAATAACCATATGATAATTGCTTCTTTATCATAGAAGAACATCGATATACTTTCTACTAAAGGAATACCCGCTTTAACCCAAAATATAGTTAAAAATCCCCACGCTAGAGAATAAATGAGATTGATTCTTCCATTGATATTAAACTTAAAGTCTTTATAATCCCATGATACTGTCCCTGTTACTTTTTCTTGCCAATAAGAACATACATATTCTATCATTGAAGATACTACTACTCCCATCAAGAAGAAGTATCCCATATTGTCAGTATGTGAAACATTAGCAATAAAACTAATTGTTATTGCAGCAAAACCATATAAAGGATTAAATGGTCCAAAGATAACTCCCTTTCTAGATTCTATTCTTTTATATCTTAATAAGCACCATCCAGTTTCGATGGCGACTCCTAAAAAAGAACCTAACATAAAAGTCAAAAAGTAATAAGTTAATTCTTCCACTATCATTTCCCCTTTGCATGATTTTATCTTAACATAAGTTATTAGTTTTTGCAAATTGGCTAAATTCATCTGGAATCTTACTACTAAACTTTAAATATTGTCCATTTCTCGGGTCTATTAGCTCTAACTTTGAAGCGTGTAAGGCTAATCTACCGAGATTATTAGTCTTAGCACCATACTTTTTATCTCCAACTATCGGATGTCCATCTTCGCTCATATGCACTCTTATTTGGTTGCGTTTCCCTGTTTCAATATCTACTTTTATTAGTGAATATTTACCATTTGTCTTGAGTCTTACAAAATGTGTCTTAGCATACCAACCA
>CAZIUY010000084.1:2496-4066 GCA_964542625.1 uncultured Muribaculaceae bacterium
GCAGTATTCTCGTGTTCTTTGTTATTAGAAATAGATAATAATCCCGATGGTTTATCTATTACGATTATATCTTTATCTTCATAAATTATATTTAGTTTGGTATCTATTATTCTTTTTTGACTATTTACTTTGATAATCGAACCCTTTTTTACTAGAATATTAGAGTTTGTAACAACTTTTCCATTAACTAATACTCGTTTATACTTTATTAGACTCTTTAATTTCTTTTTAGATATATCTTTATAAACTGAAAGTAAAATGTTTATGAGTATATCGCCTTCATCCACTACTACCGTTTTTTCTTTCATAATTATACTCCTTGATAATTTCATTTTACGGTAATATTTGCATAAAAGCAATTAATTTATACATTACTAAACTCTTTTAACTTTTTAGATAGTATAGATTTATTTTGTCTTGCGACTAAGTCAATAGACATTCCATTATTAAAGATGATTGTATTAGACTTTTTATCATACGAAATGACATTATATAAATTGATTATACAACTCCTATGTGATTTATAAAACCTCGGGTCTATACTTAAGATATTTTCTATTTTTTTAATCGTAATATAATTTAAATAGGTATCATCTTTAGTATAAATAGTAACGGAGTCATCGTTCAAGTTCTTTACTATGTAATAAATATCATTATAAGGTATTCTATACACTTCATCGAATGCAGTAAATGTATATACTGAATTGCGAGTTACTATCCTAAATGCTTCTTTAAGACTAGATAATAAATTAAATATTATATTATCATCGATTTTGATAATATCTAAGAAGAGAATATTTTTTGCTTTGTCCATTAGTTTACTCTTATCGCCTGTCGTTAGAAAGATAATTGGACTGATGAAGTCACCATTCTTTCTTATGGCTCTTGCTAATTCTAGTCCACTTTCATCTTGTATATCAGTGTTTATTAAGTATATCCGCGTCCCCTCGATTCTTTTTAATTCTTCTCTTACTTGATTACTTAGTTTATCGTATTCATAGATTTTGTATTTATCATGTAATGTATATAAGAATTTTTTGATTAATTTTATATATAGTTCTCTTCTACAAATACGATCATCATAAATTATAAAACTTACCATAAATGATTTCCTCTCTATTCTTTTAATAGGTCGAGTTTATCATGGTTTTAAATGATTTTGAATGAAAAATAGATAATTTATTGTCGAAGAATAGTAGCGGCTTTTAACCCACTATTCATGAGTTGTGCTACTAGTATATAAGATATGAAAGTCATTCTTATTTAAATATTTTATAAATATTATTAAATACATTAAGCCAAATATTAGTCCTGCAAGTACGTCACTAGCATAATGTACCCCTAAATAAATTCTACTTATTCCGATGGAGAATATTAGTAGACAAAGAATTATTATTAAAGAATATTTTAGTTTAGTTACTTTAATATTCTTATAGATAAAGTATATTAATAAACCATAGAAGACAACGGAAGTACTCGTGTGTCCACTAGGATAACTATATCCATGTGCATTAACTATTGCTATTCCTATCGGTCTTGTTCTACATATAATATTTTTAAATATTCTATT
>CAZIUY010000085.1:0-4044 GCA_964542625.1 uncultured Muribaculaceae bacterium
AATAAAATTATCAGTACTAGCGATTTATTAGAGTATCGTCTTAGTGAAACAGATGCATGGACTAATATTTTAGATAGTACTCCAGATTTAACTGGTGATAAAGATGTATTCGTTAGGGTTAGTACACATGATAAGTATATTGCAAGTGAAGCGAGAGTTTTAAAGTTTACTAGTGATGCGAGTGATGACAGTAAAAGGTATGTAAGTAATAAGTATTTAACTATAAATGGTCTATCTAGTGAAGATTATGTATCTGTTGCGGGTAATTTATTAGATGGAAATATTTATACAGATTGGAAGACAGTTCCAGGTGATGATGAAAAATATGTAGTCATTGGACTTAAGAGGGCAATATATTTAAGTAGAATAGAACTAGTTCCAAGCATCGATATAGTAGAAGGCAATATTAAGGATGTCAAAGTATATGTCAGTATGGATGCCGAGAATTGGACTTTAGCAAAAGAAGTAAATAACTTAGCTAGTGATACTTCGGTAAAGACTATCGATATTGAAGATATTCCTTCTAAGTATATTAAATTAGAAATAGTATCTACTTATGGAGAAAGTGGTATTGCATCCCTTTCTATGGTCAATGTCTTTGAAGATTATAGTAAGAGAGTAGTACCTACTGCTAAAGTAACATACGATGTATGTAATTTAACTAATGGTGAAGTTACTGCAACTTTAGTAGATGCTAGTACTGATATTTATATTACGAGTACTGGAGGAAATACTCATACATTTACTGAAAATGGAGAATTTACTTTCACATTTACTGATATTTTAGGAATTGCTGGCTCTGTGACTGCTAAAGTCGATTGGATCGATAAGACTCCACCTACCGCTGAGGTCAAGTATACATATAGTGGTTCGTGGATAAAAGCGAGCTTAGTAAACGAAAGTGAAACGATCGAAATATTGAATAATGGTGGAAACAGAAGTTATACTTTCTCTAAAAATGGAACGTTTGAATTTATCTATCGCGATTTAGCTGGTAATGAAAATAGAACACTAGCTGTTGTCAATACTTTAAATGGAAACGGTACAAGTAATAGTAGTAGTTCTAATAGTACTTCTAGTAATACACAAAATAGTAATCAAACGAGTACTGATACTACTAGTCAAGAAGAGACTACTAATCAAACTTTAGAAGAAGAAGAATTAGAAGAAACTGAATCTTTAGAAAATAATGTATTTACAGTAGATAATATTCAAGTAACACTTCTAAATACAGTTTTATATAATGTTTCTTTAAAGAAAGACGATTTAACGCTAACTAAGACATTAAAAGCTAAGGTAGGTAAAGAAAGTGAATACTTTGAATTATACTTTGTACAAAATAACTCCATATTAGAAGTTAATGATAATTTTAAAATTAATATAAAACTAGATGAAAATAAAATATTCAATGATATATATAAAGTCGAAGATGATAAAATAGTCAGTGTAGAACATCAAAATATCAGTGCTAATGAGATAGAAATAGAAGTCGAAGAACTTGGGTCTTTCATAATATCTTATGATAAGAGTGAGTCTTCGACTAGCGAATCACATATTGCTAATTATATTCTTGCATTACTTTTAGCAGTATTGTTATTAGCATTTGCAGTTCTTATCTATAAAAAGTCTAGATCTTAAAACTAACTACCCTATGTGGTAGTTTTTATATTGTAAAAAGGTTTTATTTAACTTATAATAATTATAAGAATAGAGGGAATATATGAAAACTTTAACTAATAGAGAACTTTATAAATTAGATGGATATTTTAGAGCCGCCAATTATTTATCAGTAGGACAATTATATCTTTTAGATAATCCTCTTTTAAAAAGACCATTAACTATAGATGATGTCAAAGTAAATGTCGTTGGACATTGGGGGACTGTACCAGGACAAAACTTTATCATAACACACTTAAATAGAGTTATTAAAAAGAATAATTTAGATATGATTTTAATAGTGGGACCTGGTCATGGTGGAAATGCTGCATTATCCAATTGTTATTTAGAGGGTACATATTCTAAGGTATATAAAGATATTACTAGAGATGAAGAGGGTATGAAAAAACTATTTAAACAGTTTAGCTTCCCTAAGGGAGTCTCTAGTCATGTTGCTCCAGAGACACCAGGCTCTATTCATGAAGGTGGAGAACTCGGTTACAGTTTAGCACACGCCTTTGGGGCAGCACTCGATAATCCTAATTTGATAGTAGCAACTATTATAGGTGATGGTGAGGCTGAAACTGGACCACTGGCTACTAGTTGGCAGATTAATAAGATTATTAATCCCAAGTATGATGGTATAGTATTACCAATACTACACTTAAATGGTTATAAGATATCTAATCCGACGATATTATCGAGGATACCAAAGAGTGAATTAAAGTCATTCTTAAAGGGATGTGGTTGGAATCCTTATTTTGTCGAAGTTGGCGATGGACTATCTATGCATGATAAGATGGCTAGTGCTATGGATCAAGTCATAAAAGATATTCTGAATATCAAACGTATGGCTAAAGTAAAGAGTACTATAGAAAGACCAATTTATCCTATGATCGTACTGATATCTAAAAAGGGTTGGACAGGACCAAAAATAGTCGATGAGAAAGTAATAGAAGGATCCTTTAGGGCTCATCAAGTCCCTGTTGCTATAAATCGTGAGACTCATGAAAATTTAGATATTCTATCTTCTTGGCTTAAAGGTTATAGACCTGAAGAATTATTCGATGAAAATGGCAAATTAAAAAGTACTTTTGAAAGTATCTTACCTAGCGAAGATAAGAGATTATTTAATACACCATATACTAATGGTGGTGTCTTACTTAAACCTTTAAAACTACCTGATTATCGAAAATATAGTGTAGAAGTAAATCATGGTAATATAGAAGCACAAGATATGACAGTTCTTGCAAGATTCTTAAGAGACGTCATAAAGATGAATGAAGAAGAACATAACTTTAAATTATTCTCTCCAGATGAAGCGATGTCTAATAGAATGTCCCCACTATTTGAAGCGACTAATAGACAATGGAATGGTGTTAGATTGGTGAGTGATGAATATTTAAGTTCTCATGGTTCTATCATAGATTCTGTCTTATCAGAACACGTTTGTGAGGGAATGCTCGAAGGTTATATTTTGACGGGAAGACATGGAATATTTACTTCATATGAAGCATTCATTAGAGTAGTAGATTCTATGATAAGTCAGCACGCTAAATGGCTGAAAGTATCTAAAGAATTACCTTGGAGAGAAAGTATTTCATCATTAAACTTACTATTGACAAGTCACTGTTGGCAACAAGATCATAATGGTTATACCCATCAAGATCCAGGACTACTAAATCACATCATTACGAAAAAACCAGAAATAGTAAGAATATACTTACCAGTCGATGCTAATACATTACTTTCTACTGTAGAACACGTCTTAAAGACAAAGGACTATATCAATGTCATCATAGCATCTAAACATCCTCGACCACAATGGCTTTCTAAAGTTGAGGCAGAAATACATTGCAAGAGGGGAATAGATGAATGGAAGTGGGCTAGTACTAGCGATGGTGATGTAGATGTCGTCTTAGCCTGTAGTGGAGATACACCAACTTTAGAATCTTTAGCCGCTCTTAGCTTAATTCACGAATGGGTTCCTAAATTAAAAGTAAAATTTATTAATGTCATCGATTTAATGAGACTCGTACCAAATGATAGTCATCCACATGGATTAACTGATATAGAATATGATGAATTATTTACTAAAGATAAACACATTATATTTGCTTTCCATGGTTATCCATCTTTAATCCATGAATTAACATACAAACGACATAATCAAAATATGCACGTCCATGGATATAATGAAGAAGGTACGATTACGACACCATTTGATATGAGAGTACAAAACAAAATAGACCGTTACCACTTAGTCATGGATACTATCAAATATGTTACGAAGTATAAAAAAGAATGTGCTAAATTAAAAACGTACTGTGAAGAAATGCTCGCTAAACACGAACGAACTATCGGTAAGACAGGTATCGATATCGAAGA
>CAZIUY010000086.1:0-4006 GCA_964542625.1 uncultured Muribaculaceae bacterium
ATCGGGCACGATAGAGCTCACTTTTATATCTTTATCGAAATTATATAGACTTAAATATACACCAGTTTCTTTTATACTATAAGATTCTATTAGAGTTTTATTAAATGTATAATCGCTTGCGGCTAATTTTTTAGTAGATATTTCTTCCCAACCTTTATTCCATACTTTTGCTTTAGTATCTTTAGTTATTTCTTCTACTAGTCTTTTCTTAGGGTCGATAGCATATTCTTTTTCATTCTTTCTATCGAAGATATATGCTAAACCATCTATATCTCCTAAATAATATGAATTATAACTAATATCATTCTCTAATATTAACTCTTTAACTGTACCATTTTCCATATCTATAATATATAATTTATTAAAGCTATATTCTGAATCATAACAAGGAGTTAAGACATATTTATCTACTTGGTAGCTTAAGATATTATAATAAGACTCATTATTTAAAAATTCTAATCTTTTAGATTCATTTTCATTTATATAATAATATCCCTTATGATCCCAAACTAAGATATTCTTCCCTATTAAAGTATTTATTTTTAAGTTATCGATGTTATTATTTAGTATGAGTGGTTCTTCTCTTTGATAAAAATTTGCATCGATACTAGTAAAAGATATATCGACATAATCATCATTAGATTTACATAAGGGATAAAAATCTAATTTATCACTTTTAATTAAGATACATATGTCATCATCATTTTCTAAGATATCGATATCATTTATCAATACTTTCTTATGTAAGTATTTATTAACTTTATTGAAGATGAAATCATCACTAGACGATACGACTTTAAAACTATATAGTTCTAATTCTTTATTAAAACTTTCTGTTATCTTTATACCATCGATTTCATAAGATTCTTCATAATCTCTCGGTAATCTTATGAGTGTTATGAATATCACAATAATTACTATTATTAGAATAATTTTCAACATATTCTTCTTTTTAAATCTCATATAAACATCATCTTTCTTTAAAATATTATAGAATAAATTTAAGTTCTTATCAACAAGTGAAAAAAGCAAGAAACTTCTAATTGTTCCTTGCGTATTCTTTCTTTGCTTCCATCATAAATGATGATATTGCTGTCTCGATTTCAGGAAGTGCTCTCTTATCGATATTCGATAATTCTATCAATTCTTTAACAGTATCGATAGTGATACTACCCCATATCATATTAGACCTTACTTGCATATCGTTATATAAGTCAGGTGTTATAGAATTCAAGAAATAACCAAACATCACGCGTTTTTGACCTATTAATAATCTTTCGTTAGTGACTGCAATGACGCAAGTCTCGAAGAAATCTAATGCTTTTGGATTCTTTTGAGCCGCAAAGGCATATGTTACTACTTCACCAGGATTCAAGTGCATCTCGATTATTTTCGAATGTTGCTTTAGTCGATGATGCGTAATCGTCATAGGATATTTCTTTTTAAAGTTCATGACTTGGTTATAAATGGATTCCATAATTTTAACTCCTTATTCTTCCGTAATTTCTAATATACCGACAGTTTGTAATTTCGTCAAGAGTTCAGATTTACCTACATAACCATTGATACAGTCGATTACTTTACCATTCTTAGTAAATAATGTAAGTGGTGTTCCAAATCCAGGTTGTAAATCGACTTCTTCTCCAGTACTTGAGCATGATGCAGGAATCTTCAATCCCATATCCATGATAGCAGTATATTCATCTTCATCGTAACTATCTGAATCGAAATAATAAATATCGACTCCATACTCACCTGCAACTTGGTTATAAACTATTTTAAATTGATTACAATAGAAACAAGTATCTCTACCAAATACTGCCATAGTCACAGTCTTTTTACTCTTAACTAACTTTTCATAAGAACTAGCATCTTCTAAGACCTTATAATTAGTTAAGTTAGGACTCATGGTATTAGAACTATATGCTGTAATATATGGTTCCAAATCATCTATAGTCTTTTCTCCATATAATGTAGTTAAGTATTCACCATTGACATAGAATACAAATGCACTTTTCTCTTCGCTTGTTCCAAAGATTTCATCTTTTTCACTACTAGAAAGTTTATCATAGTCTATAAAGTAACTCGTAAGAGTATCTTGACCATTTGCATCCGTCAAAGTCTTATTGAATGCATAGATATCTTTTCTGTTTTGTTTAACTTCATCATCATCTTTGGATGCAACATAAATCATAGTATATCCATATCCTTGTGTTGCAGTAATTTTACTCTCTAAATCATCATATTTCATCGATTTAATCTTACTACCGATTGTCTTCTCATATATGATAGGTGAAAACATCAATAAAATGACTACAACTACTACGACTACTTTAATTACATTCTCTTTCTTCATAACCATATTACCTCCTTAACTTAATTTTACATACTTTTATAAAAATAATCAATTTATTTTTTACTATTTCGCCTAGATTTCACAATACTTAGCCATAAAATCAAATTAGTTTCTCATTCTTTTCGATTTTTTAATTTTTTCTAATTCAAAATCTTTTCCATCAAAATTATTTATATAATCAAACATATTGTTGGCATCATCGACGATGTCATATCCTCGAATATTCATTTCATCGGGTCGGCAAATAACTATATCATTAGGTTTCAAATCGATTATGGTTCTAATTGTATAATCATTGCAGGGTGTACCATATCCATCATGCCAAATACTATTTATATCTGGAGTTGCTTCCATTAATCTGAGTACTAATCTTCTTATAAAAGATGGATGACATAAAGGGAAATACAGTTTTAGAACATTTAATCTTTCACCTGGACGTTTTAAATTAAATTTAGCATAATGTATTTGATCATGTGTTTGTGCCATGGCAAATATATTAAGTCCAACGGTAAAACCCATACTCTCTAATATTTCTACTAGCATCAAAGTTATAGCACCGCGATTAAATATTTGATTGGCACTCACTATACTAGAAATGGCTGAATTATAATATATATCTATATGCTTTTGTCTTGGATTTTGTTTATTGAGCATAGATAATGGACTTCCTTCTAAATATGCTTTAACATCAGGAGCATAACCGACATAATAATTATATTGCCTATTTCTTGCACTCGACATTTTAATATATCTTTCCAATTGTATTTTTAACTCGATTAATTTATCAAAATTTTCGTGATAACCAAATTTACAGAGTTGTTTTGCTTCTTCTAAAGTATGTGTCTTGCAAAAATCGTAATCATCATCTTCACTTGATGGATTGTTACCAAATTTATTGATTTGTACTGGTGTTTTATCAATATAATCAATAAATTCGGTAATAGAGTCAAAATCATATTCCATTACATTATAATCATTTTTTGCATAATATTTATACATAATTATTTACCGAGCCTTAATCTTTTTATTCCATCGTAATATTTATTTGATTCGCTTACATTTTCCATAGCACCTATGATCGTATTAATATCATCTTGGTTTAAATTTTTAATAACATTTGAAGTCAAAGTATCTTCAACAGGTACCCCATTTATATCTTTTTTATAAACCTTACCGATTCCACGTGTAGATACAATATGTGGTATTTTAGCTTGGTACACTGCATTTCTAAATGCCCACATAAATCGTAAAACTTCATCACTTGGATATAATGCTCGCTCCAACTTTTGATCATAATCAAAGAAAATATTATCAAATCTATCTAGAGTAGCACCATCTAAAGCAGTTCTTCCAACATATTGTAAATCAGCACCTTTTCCCCAAGTATTTGCCGCTGCTAAAATTCTAAAATCAGGGTGTCTATCTATTGTTTCGTGTGGAAAAGCCATATATCCATTTGCTAGAGCAGAGTTAATAACAATTAATGCAGATGGATCAGAATTATCTATTTCATCTAAAAAGAATATACCACCATTTTTAAATGCTTTATAAAATTCTGTTTCTCTATATGTTCCACCAGCATCAATAAATCCCGTTAATTTAAATTCATTCGAAGCATTATTTGTATAATACATATGTAAACCTAAAGCT
>CAZIUY010000087.1:0-3969 GCA_964542625.1 uncultured Muribaculaceae bacterium
CTTATTAACTTTTTCAATATCTTTATCATTAATCCAACTATATACTACTTCAGGCATACCACCCACGATATAGTAGATTTTTAATTTTTCTATTAATTCTGACTCAAATAGTTTAGGTATTTCTTTTATTTCTTTTGTTGTCCTCATTACTTCAACTAAATTTTCACTACCATCGGCGATTAGAAATTCACTAAAAGTCATCGGATATAAATTTAAAAAGTCAACTTTACCGACAGGGAATGAAGTTTTAGATAGCTTAATACCAAGTAAAGAACCTGCACAAGCAACGTGATACTCCCTTGCTTCTTCACAGAAATATTTTAATGAATTTAGGGCATTAGGACATTCCTGTATTTCATCAAAAATTATCAAAGTAGAACCAGGATTAATTTTTTTACCATTAACTAAAGATAATTGTTCAATAATTCTTTTAGGATCTTTAGTATTTAAAAATAATTCGGCAAGCCCATCATCATGATCGAAATTAAAATATGCTACATTATCATAATTCTTCTCACCAAATTCTTTTAAAATATAAGTCTTACCAACTTGTCTTGCACCTCTTAATATGAGTGGCTTTTTGTCCTTACTATTTTTCCAATTAATTAGCTCGTCTGTAATAAATCTTTTCATATATCATCACCTCTAGATGTATTATATCACACTTTTACAGGTAATATTAAGAATACTATCACACTTTTGTAAACATTCTTAATAATTCTCTCACACTTTTGTTATGTTAAACATCAAAAAAGATTCATGAGTATATCCCATGAGTCTTAAATTTTTATTTTGTAATATTTTTTAAGATAACTGTCTTCGTTCTAGACATCTCTTTTAAAGTAGTCATAATTCCTTCATTACCTATACCAGAATATTTCCATCCACCGAATGGTTGCTCGAATGATCTAAAGAAACTTGCACCATTGATGACGAATCCACCACATTCCATCTTTTCACTAACCTTTATGGCTTTACTAATATCTTTGGTAATGATAGAGCCAGATAGACCATAGATAGAATTATTGGCTATTTCGATAGCATCATCTAGGGAATCAAAACCGATAACAGGGATGACTGGACCAAATATTTCCATATCTTTGGCAACAGCCATATCTTTGGTAACATTATCTAAGATAGTTGGCTCATAGAACGCACCATTTCTCTTGCCACCTATAACGATCTTAGCACCATCTTTAACTGTTTCATTTACTTGTCTTTCTACTTCGATAGCGGCATCTTCACTTATTAAGCAACCTATATCAGTATTAGGGTCACTAGGCATTCCGACTTTTAAAGACTGTATTTTCTTAACCATCTTACTGATATATTCATCTTTTACTTTATTGTGAATTAAGAATCTCTTGCTAGCACAACATACTTGTCCTGTATTATATAATCTACCCCAAACTGTCTCTTCAATTGCTAAATCGACATCACCATCTTCATCTAAGATGAAAGCATCATTTCCACCTAATTCTAGAGAACTATGAGCACAGTGTGATGCACAATTTTTAGCGGCATCCATACCTGCGGCGGTAGAACCAGTTAGACTGACCATTGCTACAGACTTGTTGCTAGTTAGAGCAGTCCCGACCTCTGAGCCAGATCCGTGTACGACAGAAATTACTCCCTTAGGAACTCCAGCTTCTACTAATAATTCGACATATCTAGTTAGAGTTAATGGATTCATGCTAGCAGGCTTTAAAATAACGGCATTTCCCATCAATAATGCAGGTGGTACTTTGTTTATGAATATATCACTTGGAAAATTAAATGGGATAATCGCAACGACTACTCCTAGAGGTTGTTGTATCGTATATTGAATAGTATTTTCTTGACCTGCTTCCGTACCTCTATAAATGACATTACCATATTCATGTTTGACTTTCTCTACATAAGCAGGGACGCCTATTTGAATATTAGCAATCTCATTATATGCTTCTTTGATAGGTTTACCAGTTTCATCACTTAGTAGTTTTGCTAACTCATCAGTATGTTCTAAGACGAGATTAGCAAATTTAGTAAGTATTTCACATCTTGCGACGACTGATTTTTCTTCCCATTCTTTTTGAACACTATGAGCATATTCTACTGCTTCATCGACTTCTTCTTTAGAAAGACTAGGAACAGTATCTATTAACTCGTTCGTCGCAGGATTCATGACTTTTATTACTCTACCATCTTTGGCATCACGCCAAGTATTGCCAATTAAACTCTTCATTTAATCACCAAATCCTGTAAATGATAGTGATAAGCCACCGACTGTATTACCAGAGTGATCACCCTTACCATATTCACCGAAAGTAAATACCATCAAGAACTCTTTATCACCTGTTACTTTCTTGACTGCAGGATAGATTTCATCTTCCAAACCTTCTATGGCAAGACCTAATCTTCGACCACCACAGTGAACTAGAAAATAACTATTTACTTCATCATTCATTAGCTCATTTACTTTCTTAATAGCATTAGGATTAGCTTCTACCATTTCTTTTGGTTCTAGGTGCATTCTAATGACTCCTGTATTAGTACTTAAATTAGCTCCAATATTCATCGATAAATCATCGTTCGCGGCCATTGGGTGTCTTATCGCAGTTACACTTCCGATTGGGTCTTTAACTCCTAGTGGGTCGAATATAGTAGCACTCAGTAAATTACCACCCGCTACGTCTTCTTTCTTCTTGCCTGTCCACTCGCAATATTTTTCGACGGCAGGAACTCCATCTATTTTAGAAAGTACTCTAGTGCCATTTATCTCTGTAATTATACCTGAATCATTTGTCTCGTGATATTCTCCAGTATAAAGATTCTTATATTTAGAATCACTCGAGAATATAGCAATGACACACCCATCAGAGAAGTCTTCACCACTATTAAGTAAGCTCCACTTACCTTCGACAGTATTATCCGCGGCAGATCCACCGAAAATATCGATGCTACCAACGATATCTTCGATACCTTTCATATACTCTTCTTCTTCTGCAGGCGATGCACTCATGAAAATGAAATCAGGATGTTTCATATTACCAATCTTACTTAGGGCTTCACGAGCAAGTCGTCTACCGATTTCTCTAGCACTTTCGCTAGTCTTTTTAGAACCCGCAGTTCCAACTAATACATCTCCTCCAAAGAGCATCATACCGACATAACCAGTCTCTTTATTGAGGTATCCATCTTGCGTACATATAGCCGCACTCGAAGTACATCCGACGAGTGGTACATTACCTAATACGCTCTTTGACCCTTCCATTACTTTCTTTTGATCTAATACACAACTGGTGAATAATAATCCAACTTGAGGACTATCGATAACTCCAGCCATCTTAGAGGCTTCTACACCTGCAGAGAATGCGTCTGGATTCTCACTATAACCAACTTTAGTTTTTAACATATCTTTCCTCCTTACTAACTAGGTTCTAGTCTATATACATTATATAACTTCGCTATATGCTTGCCAACAATTTGGATAAAAGTTTACATACTTAAGTGTAAACTATATATCAGGAACGCATGAGACTCTTTAACTTTCTTATTACTTTCTTTTCTATTCGTGAAATATATGATTGACTTATTCCTAACATATCAGCTATTTCTTTTTGAGTATATTCTTCTGTATTATTTAAACCATACCTGAGCGTCATAATTTCTTGGTCTCGATCTGGTAATTCATGTAAACATTCTAATAGTTTGGTCTTTAAGAATTTATCTTCGATATAATCATGAACGACATTTTCTTCTGTCCCCATAATATCTTCTAAATGAAGCTCATTGCCTTCTTGATCATAACTTAGAGCATCTTCTAAACTTATTTCACTTTTACGATTTTTATTTTTTCTTATATACATGAGTATTTCATTTGTTATACACCTAGAAGCATATGTTGCAAGTTTTATATTTTTATCTATTTTATAAGTCATGATACATTTTATTAACCCTAAAGAACCGATTGATACTAAATCTTCTAAA
>CAZIUY010000088.1:0-3964 GCA_964542625.1 uncultured Muribaculaceae bacterium
ATTGCCAAGATGTTCTTAGAGACTAAATCGAGACCAATATATATTGCGAAAGAAAGATTAGGATTCGAAGAAGAAATATTATAAAATTCATATAAATAAAACATCCCTTTTAAAAGGAGATGTCTTTTTCTTTCTGATTACATTGTTTTGTTTTATGTAAATATGGAATAAAATCTAATTCATAAATTGAATCACATATCTTATAATAGTAAAAACTATCTAAGTGACTATAATCGTGACTTCCTAAGGCTTCTTCTAATGCATTATGATAAGGTACTCTTTCTTTAGTCGAAATATATACTGGTGGAAGATTTCTTTTCTTAAACATGAGATTTAATAAGCTTCTAAATGTCCTTTTGTTGCCGTCGTTAAAAGGTTGTAATCCTATTAAGTCCGCGGTAGTATTAACACAGTAATCGATATAAGAGAATAAATCTTCATCATGTAGATACCTATCATATTCTTCTTTCTTTTCTGAAGATAAGAATGTATTGAACTTATCTATAGCATCTTTAGCTGGAGGTACTTCTACTTGGTAATCTTGCATGAAGACATCGCTATTCCTAAACTTACCTCCAAAAGTACTTCTGGCATAATGCGTTAGCATTTCTCTAGATATTCTAAGACTCTTTAAATCACGATTTTTTATAGCCTCTTCCTTGAGGGCAAGAGCTTTTTTTGTCATATCTTCTTCATCTTGTAATATCTTATCATCTAAGGCACTATATAATAGAGAGTGAATCTTAACTGAGGTAATAAAGATATTAAAGTCATCATTATTAATATCGAACTTTTCGATATAATCGTAAACTAATCTTAGACCAGTACGTTCTTCCTTCGTATCATTCTTTTCGATCATCGATTCATTAGTAATATACTTACGTCTAAAACTATAAATCATATCATTATAATTTGGATTTACTAATTCATAGTATTGTAAAATTAAATTTTTGGCGATATCGAGTCCCCGATTCTTTCTATAAACATTTCTATCCATTTTAGCAATCTCATATAACTTAAAAGCTAGTGTAAATAATTCTAAAGTTTCACTATCGATCGGTGCCCTTTGTAAATTCGTTTCCTTTGTTTCCATAATTATCCCCCTTTATTTGAAAAATATTAAATCACAAAATATCATAAAATGCAAATACTTTATGAAACATTTGGTTGAGGAACAAGTCTATCGTATGCTATAATATTAGGGAATTATAAAGGGATGGAGCAATATGACTACTAATGAAAAGATAAAAGATATAAAAGTGCGTTTTGGTTTAGATGACGAACATATGTGCCAACTACTTCATATATCTAAAGATAGATTAAAGTGTATTATCGATGGTACTTGCGAGCCTACTTTTAGTGAACTTGAATATATAAAGAAGTCTTTAAATATCGATATGAAGTTTTTAACTAAAGAAAATAAAAGAGTTCCCCTATCTTGTCTTAAAATATCTATAGATATGTCGAAATATAAAAATATTTTCGATGCCTATGTCGAGGTTTTAAAAGAGTATTTTGGTGTCTCATGGGATATTTATGTCTTAGCAAAGATAAGAGTTAGGTCTATTTTTAATATTTTTACTAGAAGGGAGTCTAATAAAGAAATGATTTTTACACCAAACTATTTAGCAGTCAAAGGTTCGACAAGACTACTCGTCAACATTTCTAATGGTACTTTAGAAGTTACAGAAGTACCTATAATCTCCGAGAGTCCTCGTTTTATATATAAGGGATATCGTTATATTAAAGCTAATAAGATTTATTTAGAAAAATATGTTCCCAAAGTAGAAAGATATTTCTAATTTTACAAAAAATTAATTATTGCAAATATAGACAAAATTTTGTATAACAAATTTCATATGTTTCTCCTAAATCGATGATATAATACCGTAAGGAGGACATCTATTATGAAGTATATATTGATGAATAAAAATAGAAAAGTTTTAGTCGGAGATTATATCGATAGTAAAGGAAAATTTAGTAGAATAATAGATATTATCGATATCGATTATGCTCCACTTATAATTAAGAATCTTTATGAAAGAGATTCTATTACTGTAGATGATTTAAATGAGTGGTTTCAAAGAAGAGGTATACCACAAGATAGAGATGACTTAAATAAATTAGAGAATAGATTACACTTCTCCACTAACCTAGAAATATTAAATATGGCAAATGGATTATCTTTAAGTGATCATTATTGGTTAAAACATTATGATAGTAAAGTAAAATATGAAGATATAAGTTTTTTTAATCATGATTTTAATGTCGATGACTTTCTAAATGCTACTTTTAAAGATGAATTTAGAAGTTTCTCTATGTTCGATGCTCTTAAAACTCCCAATAATACGACTAATGGTAAATTAAAGAAAGCCTGGATAACGAGTGATAACCAAAGATACTTATTAAAGGGTAGTTATCAGGATAATATATTAGAACCATTTCATGATGTATTAGCAAGCAAGATATGTGAGAGACTAAAATTTTCTTGTGTTCCTTATACTTTAGAAGTTATCGATAATAATATCGTATCTAAGTGTCCTAGTTTTATAGATGAATCTACTGAATTTATATCCGCTAGAGAAATTTTAAGTGGTAAATACAATATCGTCGATAAAGATAGTGCTTATTTAGAATATGCAACTCAACTAAGAATACATAATATTTCTAAAGCTAAACAAAAGCTAGAAAATATGTTTATCTTAGATTACATCATGTTAAATAAAAATAGAAATCTCGATAATTTTGGTATTATAAGAGATGTTAATACACTAAAATGGATAGATGTTGCTCCTCTTTTTGGTCATGGTACTTCTCTAAGTTTAAATAATCCATTTATCGAGAGTAATAAGGCTATTCTTTTTTATGATACAGTCGATTTTAAGGAACTTCCGAAAATTTTAAAACGCTCTGGAAGAATAAAACTAGGTACACTAAATGGTATACCAGAATTATATAGAGGTCTCTTGCGTAAATATCAGAGTATTACGGGCATAACGGATGAAATAATTACTCGCGAATATGATACTCTCAATAGGCAAATTTCGATGCTAAAGGCAAAAGTTCGTCAAAAAAAATAAAGATTATCTAGTCTATTGAATATATTTATATAGGTGATTTAAGTAATGTTTAAGAATAAGATTAACACGAGGGTTCGTTTAGTATTTTTAGTAGTGGTTTTAGTACTCATATTGATTATCGTCAAGGTGTTTTATATCGAAGTAATCGAATATGATAAGATATCACAACTTGCTAACTCTCTATGGAGTAGGAATCTACCTATAAAAGCAGATAGAGGAGAAATTTATGATCGAAATGGTAAAGTCATTGCGACTAATATAACGACGACTAGTCTCGTATTTATACCAAATCAAATCGTCGATAAGGAAAGTGTTTCTAAAGATATAAGTAAGATACTTGGTGTTTCCTATGAAGATATATTAGCTCACGCGTCTAAGAATGTATCTATCGAAAGAGTTCATCCTGAAGGAAGACAATTATCCTATGAGGTCGCAGAAGAGATAAATGCTTTAAATTATGATGGTGTGTATTTAGTAAAAGAATCTAAAAGATATTATCCATATGGTAATCTTCTTTCGCATACTTTGGGATATGTAGGTATCGATAATCAAGGATTAAGTGGTTTAGAATTAAAGTATGATGAGTACTTAACGGGAACGGATGGTGCTATTAAATATTTTTCAGATGGTAAGGGAAATCGACTTAATCTAGAAGAAGTATATGAATCCCCTCAAAGTGGAATGAATTTAACTTTAACTATCGATTTAGATTTACAATTAGTAGTAGAAAAAGAATTAGATAATATCATGAATATGTATTCACCAGAGGATGCTCTCATTTTAGCGATGGATCCTAATACTGGTGAAATATTAGCAATGGCCAATAGACCTGACTTTGATCCAAATAATTATCGAGATTATGATACTACGACCATCAATAGAAA
>CAZIUY010000089.1:0-1587 GCA_964542625.1 uncultured Muribaculaceae bacterium
CTTCAGTATCTTCATCTAATCCTTCTGTCTTTTCTATCCAAGCATCTAACTTTTCTTGATACTCAGTACTTAAATCGACTTCTTTATCATAGTTTACATTTAAAGGGCATATCGATAAAAGAGTAGATAATAATCCTACTAAAAACATATCTAATATAAATGCTATAATTCTCTTTGCAATTTTAGGCATCGAACCTCATCACCATTTCTTTCTTAAACGATATTATAACACAGTTTTATATAGTTTTCACTAACTTTATAGAGTACACTAGATAATTGGTATCATGTCTAGTGGACATTTTGTTTTACATTATGGTTTAATCTTAATAATATTCTCATTACCATTTATATGACCTATCAAGATAGGGCTGTTATCGTCATGTTCCCGAGTATTTTCGACTACTTTCTTCTCGTCATAGTTTGCATAACAGTATTTACATAGATGTTTACATGAATTATAGTCTCCTATGTCATGCATCTCTACACAATTACATTTTCCATCTCTTGCTTTCCACTTTTTCTTGATAGTTTTACCAGATACACTCTCTACTAATCTTTCACTTAAGCAACACTCATTAATAAAACCATATTCAAATAAAGTCCTCTCTTCACAGCAAGTCTGTACACTCATTCCATGTATATGTGCATATTTACTAAAATATACGCCAATTTTCTCATAATCACTTTCATTTAGTTCTTCTAATTTTAAAGTATCGATATTATTTAGAACATTTTTATATAAATCGACAAATGAAACTATTATCGTGTTAGTATATCCATCTAACTCTTCAGTTAGATTTTTAAAGAATTTTATATGATAGTCTATTGTATATGTAGAGTTTTTTATTATAGGGTCATACCTAATCATCAATCTATTAGGACCTATTATCTTCGATAGTTGTTTTATATTTTCTATCGTTTTACTCTTTTTAGGTACATTTACTTCGATATCGTTAGTATAAGGTGTTAAAGTAACTTGTACGATAAATGGTCTATCTATTTTTTCGATATTAGCAAGTAGGTTTTCTGGATTCTTAGTACAAAAAACGACCATATCGACATCGACCCAATCTATTCTATATAATAATCCTTGATAAAAGGGATTCCTTACGATAAAGTATCCATCTTTTATTCTATTTAAGAACCAATCCATATAAAAAGCGACTATATCAGTTCTTCCACTTACATTTAAGACCATTTAAATCACCAATAAAATTATATAAAATAAAAATACTTTTGGATAGTCTTAATTTCTAGGTATTAAAACTTATACAATTCTTTTTAGTTTCATAATATACAAGGAAAGGAGAAAAATTTTATGAATAATGGATTCCCCAACTGCTGGGGTAGAAATGTTCAAGTTATCAAGTGTCTAGGTGCCACTGGACCTACTGGTCCAGCAGGTGGTCCAACAGGACCAACAGGACCAACCGGTGCTACGGGAACTTCACCAGTAGTTACGATGTCAATAGGTGATGTTACTACTTTATCACCAAATGCCAGTGCAACTGCATCTATAACAGGTACGACACCCAACTTTATTCTCAATTTAGGAATACCTCAGGGTATTACGGGTGCAACGGGACC
>CAZIUY010000089.1:1687-3852 GCA_964542625.1 uncultured Muribaculaceae bacterium
GGACCTACAGGGCCAACTGGACCAAGTGCTTAGTTAAGAGGAATATATGAGTAAATATAAAGTCGTAGTTTATGCTATATCGAAAAATGAAGAAAAATTCGTCGATAGATGGGTTAATTCGATGAGTGAAGCCGATGAAATATATGTCTTAGATACAGGCTCTACTGATGATACGGTCAATAAATTACAAAAACTAGGCGTCAAAGTTACTAAAAGGAGCGTAAATCCATGGCGGTTCGATGTAGCAAGGAATCTATCTCTCGAGTTAGTTCCCACTGATACTGATATTTGTGTATGTACTGATTTAGATGAAGTACTAACCCCTGGTTGGCGTCAAAAACTAGAGACTCTCTGGACCCCCACAACTACGAGAATGCGTTATAACTATAATTGGAAATTAGATGATAATGGTATACCCCTCATCAATTTCTATATAGAAAAAATTCACATAAGAGATGGATACACTTGGCATCACCCAGTTCACGAGACCCTCAAATATGATAAAGAAGAAAGCTTTTTAACTACGGATGAAATAACAGTCAATCATTATCCAGATGATACTAAATCTCGCTCTAGCTACTTACCCTTATTAGAGTTATCTATTAAAGAAGACCCAAATGATGACCGTAATCTCCATTATTTAGGTAGAGAATATATGTATTATGGATATTGGAACGAAGCAATCGATACATTGATTCGTCACTTAAGTTTACCACAAGCAACATGGAAAGATGAAAGATGTGCTTCGATGCGTTTTATCTCGAGATGTTATATAAACTTAAATAGATTCGAAGAAGCTAAAATGTGGTTAAATAAAGCCATAGAAGAAGCACCATATCTTAGAGACCCGTTTGTCGAAAGAGCATTACTTGCCTATACTTTAGGAGAATGGGAAGATTTAAAAGAGTATGCATTAAAATCTTTAAAAATAAAAAATCATCCTAAATCATATATTAATGAAGTATTCAGTTTTGATGGTACAGTTGAAGACTTACTTTCACTTTACTATGATCATATAAAAAACTATACTGAAGCATTAAACTGGGTAGATAGAGCCTTATCGATAAGACCACATGATGAGCGGCTTTTAAATAATAAAAAGATATTTCAAGAACTATTAAAGGGCTAACTACCCTTTTTTTGTAAATTTTTTTCTGATATAAAATAAAATTATATAAAGGTGAGGTCATGACTAAAAAGAAAATTATCTTTATTTTAAGTATCTTGCTAATGATAGTATCCTTAGTAATTATAAAAGTTGTGACTAGAGAAAGTCAAAAACTATATCCTACGATCGAACTGATTGGAGAAAATCCCCTTTCTATAAAAGTAAATGAAAAGTATATAGAGCCAGGTTATACTGCAAGAGATATTAAAGATGGTAATATAACTAATAAAGTACAAGTTATCAATAAAGTAGATATTCTACATAGTGGGATTTATGAAATTATTTATAAGGTTACTAATTCCATGGGTATGACTATAAACGCTAAAAGAAGAGTCATAGTAGAAGGATTACCTACATATAAATCTTCTTACGATATGATAGATAATAAAGTCTTAAATTGGGGTACTAATAACTTGAAAAATAAGACGAGACCGAACTGTAATATGTCAAATGAAGAACTAAGAAAGTATAATGCTTATAGTATGGGTAGTGATGAGAAGGTAATATATTTAACTTTCGATGAAGGGTCACTCGAAACATACTTGGATGAAATCGTCAGAATTCTAGATACAAATGAAGTTAAAGCGACTTTCTTTCTCTGTAAAAGTTATATAAAGAATAATGGAGAGCTTCTAAAAAGAATGGTAGAAAATGGACACTCGATAGGTAACCACACATCTCACCATAAATCTATGCCATTATTAGCAACGAGTAAAACATTTTCTGAGTATCTAAATGAACTAGAGGATAATGAGACTACTTTTAAAACCGTAACGGGTTATGAAATGGATAAAATATATAGAGAACCTAAGGGCGAATATAGTCTAAGAAGTTTAACTATCATAAAAGACCTCGGTTATAAAACTTTCTTTTGGAGTGCTGCATATGAAGACTGGGATACAAATTTAACTAAGGAGGAAGCACTCGATAATATGTTAGAACGCGTCCATAATGGAGCCATTTTTCTACTCCACCCAACGAGTAAGGGTAATTATTT
>CAZIUY010000090.1:0-3712 GCA_964542625.1 uncultured Muribaculaceae bacterium
TTATGAATTAGAAAAAATGTTTAAAAGGGTGATGTAAATGAAATTAGAAAAACATATTATAAATAATTATACGATGGGTGTATATCGAACGGATAAGTTCTCGACTATCCATCTATTATTCTTGTTCGAAATAGACTATCGAGAAAAATTAACATTCAAGCTAGACCTCTTAGAAGAATATATGATGTACTCATTAGAAAAATATAAGACTAGAAAAGAAATAGGTAATAAAGTTGCCTCTCTCTATTCTCCATTCTATACTATTTCTGATACAACTAAGGGAGATAAAATATTTATCAAAGTAACATTCGAATGTTATGATCCTAAATTAATTCATGCTGACTACCTAGAAGAAGCACTTAAATTCTTCGGTGAAGTCTTATTTAGACCAAACTTTACTGGTGGTAAATTAGACCCAGAAGAACTAAAACGTACTAAAAATACATTAATAGAAAAAACGGGAGAAAGACTATTAGATTCCGAAGAAAAGAGTTATATCAGTTTTACGAAATTCATGTATCCTAATTCTTTTAAAACACGTGATTTAATCGAAACTAAAGAAGAATATGCTTCTATTCTTAATAGTATCGAAGATGAAGAACTAATTAAGATTCACAAAGAAATCTTTACTAGTTCCCTAGTTGGGGCATTACTCATGGGTAATATCGAAGAAGAATACTTTAAATATATAGAACAAATATTTAAATTTAAGCATACTAAAGAACTAGATTATAACTTCAACGAAAAGGTTAAGATTCCTAAAGAACCACTTTATATGGAAGAAATCGATAAAGAAGCATCAGACTCGACTTTGAGAGTAGTATATACAACTCCCTATAAGAGTCTAAAAGAGAGAATATCCTATAATGTAATAGTGAGAATGATGAATAAAAGTGGATCTATCTTAAGAAAAGTCTTAAGAGATGAAATGAAACTAGTTTATGCTTGTTTTGCTCATTTTGATTATATTCAAAAGAACTTAACTTTAGTCGCATATATCGATAAAGATAATAAAGATAGAGCCTTAGAAGGATTCAATAAAGTATTAGAAATATTATCTTCTAAAGAATTAATTCAAAAACTATTAGATAAAATTAAAGAAGAAAATGAAATGAGTCTTTATATATATGATGAAGATAAGAGTAATTATTTAAATGAAATGGTCGATAGAATGTTTAAATTAAGTATTACTGATAAATTATATTATAGAGTAATAAAATCACTGACAAGTGATGATATAATAAATGCATTAAATAAACTAAAACTAATTAAAATACATTTCTATAGAGGTGAAAAATGAAGCATGATTTTATTAAAAAGAGACTTAACAATGGACTAGTAGTATACTTCTATTCTGATAAAAAACTAAAAAGAGTAGTCGCTAGCTATAATATTAAATATGGTTATTTAGGATACTATAATAAATTTTACTATGATAATTCATTATATGAAGTACCACCAGCTTGTGCTCATTATCTAGAACATATATTATTAGAACATTCTAAATATGGTAATATGATGCACCGTTTCAATGAAAAGAATTATAGTGCTAATGGTGCTACTTCTCCCGACTTGACGGGATTCTACTTTATCGGTATTAAAGATACTAAAGAATCTATTAAAGAATTAATTAATATCGTAGATGACCCCGTATTTACGCGTGAAGATGTCGAAGACTCTAGAAGTGCTATCATCGATGAAGTAAGAGCAACCCTCGATAAAAAATATACTATCATCACTGGTTTACATCAAAACAATGTCTATAAAGAATTTCCATATGCATATAGTAATGGTTGTGTCTTAGGTTCTAAAGAAACGACAAAAAAAATTACTTACGAAGACTTAAAAGTATGCTACGATGCTTATTATAATACTGATAATAAATTCTTAGTAATAGGAGGTAACATCGATATAGATGAATATATGGATTATTTAAACGATGTAGTAGGAGAGTTAAAAGTCCACGAACAAAGAAGAGTAGACTACGATTATCATAGTACTATTGCTATAAGGAAACATTATACAGAACTAGAAAGACCTATCAATCAAGATTATATCTTAAGAACATATAAATTTACTAATATAGGAAGTGATAAACTTAAAATAGATATATATCTAAATATCATCATGATGTTAAAATTTTCTAATGACTTAGATTTCTCGACGCGTTTAACTCGTGATGGTATCATTACTGGTGGAATTTGGTGGACTATCGAGTATATACGTGAATATATTACACTCACGATTAGTAGTGATGTCGTAAATAAAGATTTATTCTTAGAAGAAATAGATAAAGAATTAAAAACTAGACCAACAGACAAAGAACGATTTCTCTTATTAAAGAAGAACTTCATAGTAGGGGAATTAAGTAAATTAGATTTTATTTATAAACCTATCTTAAAATTTTCAAGCGAAATAGAATTTACAGAAAATATGTTTATAATCGATACTATCGAGAGTATAAATTATGAAGAAATGCTCGCAGTATATGATACTCTAAAATTTGATACACATAGTACGACATATGTAAAAAAGACGAATTAAGAGATACTAAATTGCTCTAATTCGTCTTTTTGTTCTTCTATAATATTAGTTTTATTTTCTAAACCTAGTGCTTGATATGAATTCATAACTTCATCATCTAGTTGAATGAGTCTCAATATTTCATCGATAGAAGTATCTCCTGTTAGAACCTTACGAAGTCCATCTTGTAACATCGTATTGATAGAAGATGACTTAGCAAACACGAGTTCCCTGAGCTTAGCCTTACTCATACCAGATGATATAGCATCTTTTATTTCATCATTTATGAGAAGTACTTCGTGAATAGGAATCCTTCCCTTATAACCATCATGACACTTAGGACAACCCTTATTCTCGTATATTTCATTGACATCCAAGCCGAGAGAACACTTAAATATTTTCTTCTCATAATCAGTAGTAGGTCTTAACACACGACAATCAGGACATAGTTTACGTGCTAACTTTTGTGAAATAATACCAGAAATAGCCGATCCTAATAAGTAACGTTCGACATCCATATCCAATAATCTTTCGATAGTATTAAGTGAATCATTAGTATGAATCGTCGATAATACTAAGTGTCCTGTAATAGCGGAACGAACCGCTATACGGGCAGTTTCTGTATCACGAATTTCACCGATCATGATGATATCTGGGTCTTGTCTTAAAATACTACGAAGAGCACTACCGAAAGTCATACCAATTTCACTATTTACTTGTACTTGGTTAATACCATCTATATTCATTTCTATTGGGTCTTCGACAGTAATTAAATTACGATTTTCTGTATTCAATCTCTGTAACATAGCATAAACTGTCGTCGATTTACCTGTACCAGTTGCCCCTGTTACTAAGATGATACCATTAGGTATAGCCATCATCTTTTCTACTAACTCATAATTTTCTTTAGTAAATCCTAAATTCTCTAATCCTGCCGTCGACATCGAATAGTCTAATATACGTATGACGAGTTTTTCACCCATATTAGTTGGTAAGCACGATACACGCAAGTCGACTGACATATCTTCGATAAGACCTTTAATGGCACCATCTTGGGGTAACCTAGATTCAGTTATATTCATACTAGCGATGATTTTAACACGCGTAATCATATTCTTCTTCATAGATAGAGGAACTTCCGTATAATCGTGTAAATCACCATCTATTCTAATTCTTATATGTATACCAT
>CAZIUY010000091.1:0-3707 GCA_964542625.1 uncultured Muribaculaceae bacterium
CCATACAAGGTGAAATAGAAGAATCTTTAAGAAAATTAGAAGGTAAGTATGTACAGTTATTTTCTGCAGGTAGAACTGATAAAGGAGTTCATGCTTTAAATCAAGTATGTACGTTTACTCTAACAAAAGATATAGATCCATATAGATTACGTTATTATATAGATAGGACGACTTCTAAATATATTTCTATCAAGAAGTGTATATATTTACTAGATGAAAATTTTCATCCTCGATTTTCTGTTATTTCTAAAACTTATATGTATTTAATTAACGTTGGAGAATATGACCCTATAAAAGAAGACTACTTATATAATTTTAATAAGCCTTTAGATATTAAAAAGATGAGAGAATCTGCTAAGTTATTTATTGGTAGTCATAATTATAAGGCATTCGTTACTGGTAAACATAAAACATATGAAAGTAGTATCTACCATATCGACATTAGTAAAAAGAATAATATCATGACGATTACGATTAGAGGTAAGACATTCTATACTTATATGGTAAGAAACATCGTACGAGTACTAATACTTATAGGAGAAAATAAAATAAGTAGGGAAGTAGTTTCTAGTATGTTATCTACCGGTATTAAGGGTATTGAATATAGTCCCGTCCCTGCTGGAGGTTTATATTTAAAAGAAATAGAGTATTAAAACACATTTTATGAGAGTCCTCTAGTGCAAAATTTAGTTGACTTTTCTTCTAAACATCCTTATAATCTTAATCGGTACATTTTATTTGACTAATTTTTTTAGATGTGGGAAGTCGAAGAAAAAGAGGTTAGTGAAAGGAATAAAGTTATGCAAACATTTATGCAAAAAAAAGAAACAGTAGAACGTAAGTGGTATTTAATCGATGCCGAAGGACAGACACTAGGTCGCCTTGCTACTTTAGCAGCATCTATTCTACGTGGAAAACACAAAGTTACATACACTCCACACGTAGATACAGGAGATTATTGTATAATTATCAATGCATCTAAAATCAAATTGACAGGTAAAAAGTTAAGTGACAAGATGTATTATAATCATAGTGGTTTCCCAGGTGGCTTGAGAGAAAGAAATGCTAAAGAAATGTTAGAAAATTATCCAGAAGAAATGGTCGAAAGAGCCGTCAAGGGAATGCTTCCACATGGAAGATTAGGACGCAAGATGGGTAAAAAGTTATTTGTTTATAGAGATGAAAATTATGAACAAATTGCCCAAAAACCTGAGCGTATAGAAGTTAAGTAGGAGGATATGAATGGAAAATATTACTGCAACAGGACGTAGAAAAAGATCTATTGCCCAAATAAGAATGACATCAGGATCAGGAAAAATTACTGTAAATGGCATCGATGTCAATGAATATATGCCTTATGCAACACTTGTCATGGATTTAAAGCAACCTCTAGTAGTTACTAATAATGAAAATACATTTGATATCGATGTAACTGTCAAAGGTGGAGGTTTTAGTGGTCAAACTGGTGCTATCAGACATGGTATTACTAAAGCATTACTCGAATATGATAAAAATACTGATCAAACGAGAGAAGATTCGTATCGTAAAATACTTAAAGCAGAAGGATTCATCACGAGAGATTCACGTATCAAAGAACGTAAAAAACCTGGTCTTAAGAAAGCACGTCGTGCACCACAATTTTCAAAGCGCTGATACTGTTTTATGCCTCATAGATTATCTATGGGGTTTTAATTTACGAAAAAAGTACTAACGAGTAGTACTAATCTTCACCTTGGACTATACCATCGACATTTATAAAATCAGTTTGTATATCGATAATATGTTTTTTCTTTAACTTTAAAGTAACCTGTAATCCCGTTCCATCATACGTCGATTGGTAATAAAATATATATTCATTCTTTCCCTTTTTATCTTTTAATAAAATATAGTTGTAGCGGGGATTCTCTATAGTTTCTTCATATGGTGGTAATATATTACTTTCATATATCACAAATGGGTGACTATTACATACACCACTAAAATATGCTTCGATTACTTCTCCTCCGACGAGTGAATTATTATACTCATCGAATACTTTCTTTAAATCATCATAACGAATATAACACTTATTATCTTCTATTAAGACTATACTAGAGTCTTCTAAAGAAGTCTCTTCATCAGTTCTCACATACTCATCGATATTTATTAATTCATCTTCGTGAGTAAGAGTAGTTAAATATGTCTTTAATGCTTCTATATCTTCATCATATATACTTGTAGAATCATAAGTATCAGTTCTAAAGAAAGATACTACAGTATTAGAATAATTAATATAATAATCTTCATCATACCTTTCTGCACATCCAGTAAGTAATATAAAACACATAATTAAGATTATTTTTTTCATTTAACTGCCAACCTTTCCACCAGCTTTTATTGTATTAGATGAGCCTAATCCATAAACTTTATCTTGAATAACCGAAGACAATAGACCACTACTATAATCTCCTTTCGGGTATAGTGTCATATGTAAGTGTGGTGCCCAGCCAATCGATTCAGCTGTACCAGCGGCATTTCCTGTAAAACCTAAGAGCTCGCCTTTTTGGACTCGTCTATTACAAGTAGAAATACTACTACAACGATATACTATTCCACTCATATGTGTCAAAAATACTTCCTGAACGGCAACACCATTTATATTTACTGGGTTATCTAGTTCTATACTTACAGTATATGCTGTTTCATCAGAACCCTTGTTGACTGTATGACCCCATTCTGAATATTCGAGTGTTCCATCGACTGGCGAATAAACTGGTGAACCAAACGAAGACATGATATCTATTCCATTATGCTCATAAACGAAGTGATAAGTACCATTCTCTGGAGTAACAGGGAAGATAAACGTATCTAAATAAACATAATAATCACTCAACTGTGTCGTATAAACAGAGTAGTTTTTTGGCCAAGCTCCTAGCGATAACTTAGTATTTGCATCTGTCGGATAAATAAAATTATTAGCATCGATATAATTATAATTACTACTCCAATAATTTATCGCGGTCGATGGGTCAGGCTCTATCGATAGTTTAATACCTGGAGTCATAATACCATTTCCCGTAGAATATGGTGCCCCACTAGCAACGAGAGACCCACTACTAGTAGTATTCCCCGTATTATTATTTATAGTAATCTTTCTAGGTATATAATCTATTTCATATTTAGAATAAATTAGAGAATGTATTATTTCTAATCTAGCAAGACAATTATCTTTAGTTTCTCCATCTTCTAATTTACTAACGGCGTATGAAGCGTCTTCATAATCTTGACTATCTAAAGAGTATTCTGCCTGTGTAAGTAAAATAATCGCTTTACTTTCATAGGCTGCATCTATATTTTCTAGAGAAGCATTATCGAAACAAGCAACTACATCGATATTTTCATCGATAAAACCGAAGATGACATTGACGAGTGTCGGTACAAAGAATACTAAAACTGCCGCGATTAATCTATACATTAACTTTTCTAAAGGTCCCTTAAAATTTTCAAAATTACCAGCTATAACTAATTTAGCGAAATCTATCGATGCCGTGACTATTATAATAAGTGGTAGTATTATCTTGGCAATAGTTAAAATCGTTTTAACCATCCTAAGTATAGTCATTGCATCAGGGTCGGTACAAATTGCACCAAAAATCATATTATCACCCATTTTCTAAAATGATTTTATCACAAAAAAAGGGTCAAAACAACTTGTTTAGCATACCTCT
>CAZIUY010000092.1:0-3656 GCA_964542625.1 uncultured Muribaculaceae bacterium
TAAGTGTTTTATTAATAGCGGGTGTATCGTTTTTGCAAGCTATGAATGTATTTGCATTTTCTTGTGATAGTGGAGAGACAGTACATACTAATTACTATTTGTTCTTAGATGTTAATTCATATGATTATTATAACAATAATTTAAGTAGTCTCGAAGACGGTAGTTACTTTTACGAGTATACACGTACGAACAAATATAACAATTTACCAAACATTACTGAGTCAAAGAAACTTTCTCAAGGAAATGTTGGTATAACTGATGGTACAGATTCGACTAATGTCGATACTGATTTATCTTCATGGTCTATTGCTACATTTTGGAAGAATTACTATTTAGCAAAGACGAATGCCGATAGTGATACATTAGTATATGATATGGACGGCAGTGCAACGTCATATATCTTGCACGATGCATATGAGTCTTGTGACAGTAACTTCAGTAACTGTACTACGAAGTCATCAGCAACAGCCGATGCTCTTCTAAAGATATTAGCATCTTTAGAAAGTGGTAATAATTATAATGGTTCTGAATTAGTTAAATATGGTACAGCACTACCTAGAACGACAGTTCAGCCAGCTAGTTCATTATTAAATAATACAAAAACGACGATTACTTTCAATGTCGAAAGAAAATTCGCAAGTAGTGCTCTAAAGTCTGGAGTTACGATTAATGGTGAGAAAAAAGTATTTTCTCCAGCTGTCTATATGGTTCAGTTCTGTGATGATCCAGTTGGAGGTTATACATGGTCAGTTATATTCGATGAAAACACGACTGATACTGTAACGAATATGCCTGCAGATATATCTGTCGTATCCACGACTAGTACTTGTAGAGTTTTTGAGAGAACTATTCCTGTTAGGGAAGGATATACTTTCGTAGGTTGGGCTACTTCCAAAGATTCTACAGAAGTTGCGTATGCACCAGGTGCAGAGTATTGTGGTCCTAGTGACTTACATCTATATGCTATTTGGGAGGGTAATGGAACGTCTAATAATACTAGTGAAAATGGTACGGGTACGAGTGTTTCTGTAGGAGATAGTTTTACGATAACATATAATGCTAATGGTGGAAAAAATGCACCAGCTACGCAAACAGGAACAGTTGGAACTTGTACTTATATATCATCTTCGAGTCCATCATTATCAGGGAATAGATTCTTAGGTTGGTCAACTAATTCTAAAGCACAAGAACCTGATAAAGACTTTAATGGAGGGTCTTGTTATGACGGTGCAAGTGGTAGTATTACCCTTTATGCTGTATGGCAAACACAAACGGGAATTAGTTCTCACATCCTCGTCTTCGGGGGAATAGTATTAATTGCGATTGGTGCCTTCGTAATCGCTAAAAAGAAAAATTTATTTAGACAAGTATAAATTAACTAGGAAGCAACAAATTTATGTTGCTTTTTTTCTTTTGTGTGATAGAATATATAACTAAACAAAGAAAGGAAAATATTTTAGGGTGGTTTTGATGAAAAAGAATTTGCGTACTATATTTGCATTTATAGCTGCAGTTATAGTAGGAGTAGGAGGAGTCGATGCTGCAGCACAGAGGAACATTAATGCTAATGCTTGTGATACAGTTTATACTAATTATTACTTCTTCTTAGATGTAAATGATGAATCATATTTTGCAAATGGAGTATCTAGTATTCAACATGATACTATAGCAAAGTATTCTAATAACTCATATTTGACAGATAACTTCAATACGAGTAATCTCGGTTATGGTCAAGTAGATGTAACGAGAACTACTACGACATCTAGTGATGGTATTACTTCTATGTCAATAAAAGATTTCTATGCTTATTATTTGAAGGCTTTTGCTAATTCAAATGGTACATATCAAACAGGTAATAATAATTTCATAGTAGCACATACTTGGTATTCAATCGATAGTGATGGTACGACTACTCATAGGGTAGATGGTTATGACTTTACTGATTATTCTAAAGAACAATTAGCAAATGCATCACTAAATGCAGTATCTACTATTACTGTCCAAAGTGCTATTACACCAGAACAAATTAATCCATTTGAAATTAAGATTAATAGACATTATTATGGTTCACTAACTGGATATCCTCTTTCATATGGTAATAAGAATCTTTATATTCAACCTGCATTATATTATATTCAATACTGTGAAGATAAAAATTCAGAATATACGATTGAGTATAATGGAAATGGAACTAATATAAATATTCCAGGAACTACCATCGTCACTGATGGAAGTTGTACTAATATTTCGAAGACAGTTCCAATTAGAGATGGATATACATTCTTAGGCTGGTCTACGAATAAGTCTGCGACTAGTCCTATGAGTATATATGATGCTGGAAGTGAGTACTGTGGTGAAAATGGTAGTATTGTGTTGTATGCTGTATGGCAGAGTGATAGTACAGTTGTAACACCGAGTGTAGAGTATTATTATATTTATTATAAGTCAAATACGACAGATACTGTTACTAATATGCCTGATGTCGATAAACAAGATATCAATTATGATGTTTATATCTCAGTAAAAGTACCAGTTAGAGATGGATATACATTCTTAGGTTGGTCTACTGATGCGACTGCAACTAAACCTGATACTAATTATAATGGTGGGACTCTCTATCAAAGTAGAAAAGACCTCATCTTATATGCTGTATGGCAAAAGAACGATACATCTAGTGTATTACCGACGAATCCTCAGACTGGTGTAACTGATTATCTATTGCCATTTGGTGGTGTCATTAGTGCATCTGGTGCTGGACTTGGATTATTAAAAAAGAAAAAAACTTTTAAACAGTTTTAATTATCATCGTAGCGGGCTCACAATCCACGCTACTTTTTATATAATAAAAAGACCATAAACCTCGGTCTTTCATCATGATTAACAGTTAACTGAATCGATTTCTGTTACATTGTGGGCTTGCAAACCTTTGGGAGTCTTTACAAGATCGAATCTTACGTGTTCTCCCTCTCTTAAGGTCCTATATCCGTCCATGTTTATTTCTGAATAATGAACAAAAATATCTTCATTATCTCCATTTTCAATGAAACCATAACCTTTTTCGTTATTGAACCACTTGATTGTACTTTCCATAAAACCGTTCCTTCCTTCATCAATTTTTTTACTACATTTAGTGAATTCACCTACTACTTTTTGTATACATATAGAACTATAACAAAAATATCTAGTAATTTCATCAATTACATCGTCAAGTATAATTTTTAAAGGTTTTTAGGTAGTGGCTTTATGACTAGTACTATTGAAAAAATACAGGTCCAGACTGAGTTTGTGGATATTCTTTCATGTCATAAGAACTTTTAGGTGTATTTAGATAAGTCAAGTTATTACCTATACCTCTTAATTTTTGTAAGCGTTCCATAAGTAATGGTACTTTGGAGATTATTGGTTTGATTTCTGTAATTAATGGAGATAACTGCTTAGCGATTCCTATAGCACGAGATGTGCTTCCTAAAATACGAAATAGAGATAATCCATTACCGAAAAGTAAATTAGTGGGTAAGAACTTCATAAACTTCACCTTAATAAATTATATGCCTATTTTAAGAGAATATGTCAATAATTAGGGGTATACCGAATTTGCATTTGATGGTGTAGAATAAGTTCGGGTGAAGATAAAATCCAAGCCCTAAATAAGTTAA
>CAZIUY010000093.1:0-3651 GCA_964542625.1 uncultured Muribaculaceae bacterium
AATTAGATAATGCTGATAGTTCTAACTCTAATATCGATTTTAATGGTTATAAATTGTATGTAGATGGGAATGCTATTAACTGATGTATGAAAATATTTTTAATCGTATCGAACAAAAGTATTTACTTTCTACTAAACAGTATAGTGACTTCATGAAGATGATTAAACAGTTTATTAAAGAAGATGAATATTTTTCTTCAGTAATCTGTAATATATATTTCGATAATGATAACTTAGATATGATTATACATTCTATCGAGAAACCAATATTTAAACAAAAAGTTAGATTAAGAAGTTATAATACACCAAAATCTAGTGATGATGTATATTTAGAAGTTAAAACTAAATATCAAAAGAATGTCTCGAAAAGGAGAATAAAAGTAAATTTAGAAGAGTTCGAACATTATATGGAAACGAAAGAATATGATTATAATAGTCAAATTATGAAGGAAATAGATTACTTATTTTGTCATTATAACTTAAAACCAGTATATTATCTTGCATATGATAGATTGAGTTATAAGGGAATAGAAGATGAAACACTCAGAATTACGATAGATGATAATTTGCGTAGTAGAAAAGATAATTTATATTTAGAAAAATCTGATGGGTGTCATCCTTATTTTAAAGATAAGACATATATTATGGAAATAAAATATTCAAATGCACTACCTCTTTGGTTAGTAAGCTGTTTATCTAAGTTATCTATATATCCAATTTCATTTTCAAAAGTAGGTAATATATACATGAAAGAAAAGGAGAAATAAATTATGTTAAAAAGTATATTTTCTAGTACGACGACGAGTAGTATATCTATCTGGGCAATCTTACTCTGCTCACTCGTCTCTCTTTTATTAGGAGTTGCTATTGCTTATACTCATAAAAAGACGAGTAGATACAGTAAAAACTTCTTGATAACACTAGCAGTACTACCCATCTTAGTACAATCTGTTATGATGATGGTAAATGGTAACTTAGGAACGTCCGTTGCTATATTGGGAGCATTTGGGCTCATACGTTTTAGAAGTATGCCAGGAACAAGTAAAGAAATATTAAGTGTATTCTTCGCCATGGCTATCGGTTTAGCAACAGGAATGGGTCATATCGTCTTTGCTATGATTATGACTCTATTAGTTATTATAGCTATTATAATATTTTCTAAGACTAAGTTATTTAGCCAAGATGAATCTGAAAGAGTCTTAAAAATTACTGTCCCAGAGAATCTAGACTATAATAATATGTTCGATGATATTTTTAAGAAATACCTAAAGAGTTATCAAGTAGAACAAATTAAAACTATCAATATGGGAAGTTTATTCGAACTTACTTACTCGATTAAGTTCAATGATAAGTTTAATGATAAAGATTTTATCGATGAAATTAGAGTTAAGAATGGTAACTTAAAGATAAGTTTAAGTCAAAGATTAGATGAAAGTGAGTTTTAATTATGTCTAAGAAAGATAAGTTAGTAATTATATCTTTAATCGTTATATTATTTCTTATAGCAATATCGTATACTATATATTACTTCTTTAATAAAAATAATGCTTCTACTAATACTTCTAATGATATCGATATTAGTATAAATACAGATGACGATGATGAAAAGATAGACTGGTCTATTTATGAAAATTTAGATTATACCCTTACTAAGAGTTTAAATATTACTAGTGAAGGTGTATATAATTTAACAGGTACAATTACAGATGGATTAATTACTATAAATACATCTGGTAATGTTTTGTTAGTTTTAGATAATGTCAGTATTACTAATTCTAGTGGTCCAGCTATATTAGTTAAGAATGCTAGTGATGTCGTTATCGAGCTCAAAAGTGGTAGTGAGAATTATTTAGAAGATGGTAAAGTATATGATGGTTATGATAGTGATGAATATGGTACTATCATGAGTCATGATGACTTGACAATAGAAGGTACTGGAGTGTTAGAAGTAGTTGCTAATATGGAAGATGCTATAGTATCTAAAGATGATTTAAAAATTGTATCCGGTACTTATGTCATTACTTCTTCTGATGATGCTATAAGAGGAAAAGATTCAGTTTATATAATAGATGGCTCATTCGATATAAATGCTAATGCGGATGGTATCAAATCGACTAATTCTACTGATTTAGAAAAAGGATTCATAAAAATAGAGAACGGCATATTTAATATTAATGCTACAAATGATGGTATTCAAGCTGAAACGAAAGTACTAATTCAAAATGGAACATTTAATATCACAACTGGTACTGGTGCAGGTCTTACTAGTACAGATAGTAATTGGGGATATTGGGGTAATCCTAACAATGAGGATAATAACAGTGCTAAAGGAATTAAAGCTGGTGATAATCTAGTTATAGAAAATGGAACATTTAACTTAAATACATCCGATGATGGAATACATTCTAATAATTATATAGGAATTAAAGATGGTAGTTTTACTATAACTTCTGGAGATGATGGAATACACGCTGATGAAGAGTTAATTATCGATTCAGGTAGTATTAATATCGATAAGAGTTATGAAGGCTTAGAAGCATTAAAGATAACTATCAATGGTGGTACTATCAATGTAGTAGCGAGTGATGATGGTTTAAATGTAGCAGGAGGGAATGATTCTTCTAGTCAGGGAGGAAGACCAGGACAAAATGGATATGGTTCTAATTCTAATGGTATTATGACTATCAATGGTGGTGTGATTACGGTCGATTCCTCTGGGGATGGGTTAGATGCCAATGGTTCTATTTATGTTACTGGCGGATATATAACTGTATATGGTCCAGCAAGCTCTGGTAATGGGGCACTCGATTATGATGGAGTATTCGAAATAACTGGTGGGTCTTTATTAGCAGGTGGTTCTTCGGGGATGATGCAAAGTTGTAGTAGTTCTTCTACTGTATATAATGTATCCATCGTCTTTAATACTAATTATAGTACGGGAGATTATATTTCTATAGTAGATAGTGATAATAAAGAGATTATTTCATACTCTTCTCCTAAGAGTTATAACTCGCTCGTAGTAGCATCACCTAGTTTTCAAAAAAATCAAACTTATAGTATTTTAGTTAATGGGACTTTATATGAAGACTATACTATATCTAATATAACTACTAATGTAGGTTCATATGGTGGAGAAAATCGAGGGATGATGCCAAGAAATTAGCTATTTACAAAATACTCTTAATTGTGATAGAATTATATCACTCGGGGTCGTAATAGGTTTCGACAGAGTACATAGTATCTTCTAATTTGCAAGTAGAAATTCATCTTTAACGAATGAAATTAAATTAAACGCAAACAATAGAAACGCTTATAGCGTAAACGCTCTTGCTTTCGCCTAAGGCATATAAAGCACGAGGTTCTTCTTTAGGATTACTCAAGTCTTAAAGTTAGGACTCAATCACTATTGAGTTATATCAAGTTATTTGTTTAGGGTAATTTGAAGAATTTTAACTAAACTTAATATTAGAGTAGGTTAGTTAGAACCATTATCTAATATGAAATTCTAAACTCTAACTAAACTTGTAGACGATTATTAGATACGTACTTTGGACAGCGGTTCAAAACCGCTCGGCTCCACCATTAAGTACTTAAAGCCTTTATTTAAGGGCTTTTCTTTTTTTCAAACACACTTCTAAACACACTTTTTATA
>CAZIUY010000094.1:0-3649 GCA_964542625.1 uncultured Muribaculaceae bacterium
AATTTTAAATTAAAAAGTATTGCAAGATAAAAAGTGTTGTTACTACTCAGCCTTAAATGACAAAAATTAACAAGAATCACGCACCTACTATTCAAAATGGTAAAACTATGATATGATAACAAAGACGAAACGGGGAACAGTCATGGAAGTATATGAAAAACTGACAAAACAAATCGATGAAACCAAATATCTAAGTGCAGAAAATACATATAGATATAGACCTATTATGAGATTATTCTATAGACACTACGAACGACTAGAGTATTGGTTATATAAAGAAGACGTCTATAACGAACTTAAAGGTAATACTATATATCGAGATTATAGCATCGAAGAATGTGAAAGAGACTTAGAAGTTCTAACTGAATGGAAGAGTTTAGCTAAGATGCAAGATACTAAAAATGCTTCTACTATCGAAGAATTTAAAAATAAAAAGTTTCGTTATCAAATGACTGAATATGCAACAGAAATAGAAAGAATGACTATCCTTTTAGAAGAAATGGAAATCAAAACAGCATCCCTAGAACCAAAACTATTCGATAGACTTCGCATTTCTATTGCCAAACTAGAGACATTTGCTTCTATGGATAATGATTCTATCAAAGAACTTTGGGATGACTTAAATGACGACTTTAAGAAACTAAATGAAAACTATCAAGACTTCTTAAAAAAGTTTAATGAACCCAAGTCAGAAGAACTCTTACAAAGTACATTATTCTTAGAGTTTAAAAGTGAAATCATCAAATACTTAAGAGAATTTATCAAGGGTTATCAGAATAATGTCCACCAAATAAAGAAGAGTCTTTCTCTAGTTGATGAAAAACTCATAAACGAATTTGTCGATAGATTAATTGTGTATTATAAAAAGACACCAATATTAAATAATAACTTCGACTATAACGAATTAAGAGAAGTTAGTATAGGTAAATTAAAAAACATCGTCAAATGGTTTATGGGAGATAATACATCTATTAGTGAAGGCGAAAAACTCATGAATACGACAGATAACATCATCGTTAAAATTACTAAATATGCTAACTCTTTGATAGAACTTCATGGGAATATGACTAATAGAAAAGAAGAATATAAACATTTTGCTCGTCTATTTGACCAATTAAATAGCATCGAAGAATGTCATAAATATTCATCTTTAATCTTTGGTATAGAGAGTACGAAACACTTTATCGCCGACTCCAATATTAATACCGACGAAATCATAAATACATACGATGTTGCCCCTATCGAAATACTCTTGTCTTCTAGAACACACTTGAGAAAAGAAAAAATCCAAATAGAACCGATAGTCGATAAGACGAGAGAAAAACAAATAGCACTCGAAAACTATAGACGTATGCAACAAGAAAACAAAAAGATACTCTCGAGTCTCATCAAAGATAAAAAGATAATCTTAAAAGGGGAGATAAGACTATCAAAAGTCGAAAGACGTTATATTCAAGTATTACTAGGAGCCAAGACTCGTAAAGAAACAGAATTTGGTTATTCCTATACTATTAAACCTTTAGAAGGTATGTGTAAAATCATAAGTGAAGATGGTATATTTGTTATGAGAAATGTAGAAATAGAATTCGAAGGTGTAGAATCATGAACGAAGAAATAAGTACAAAAGAACTAACATACCTTTTAAATAATTGCTGGTGTGTAAAAGAGAGTGAACCAGAAACTTATTTCAATATCAAAAATAATTTAGATAAATATAAAGAATTTATAAACGAAAAACTCGGTAGTAGGCTCATCGTCAATGATAGATTTATAAAACTAGAAAAGATTCCATCTATGCCTAAATCATATATGGGTATTCCTGGATTCAAAGATAAACTAGAATATATTCTTCTCTTTATCATATTGATATTTCTAGAAGATAAACCCAAATTTGAACAATTTATACTATCGAATTTAATAGACTTTATTGCAAATACAGCGACGACTTTAAAATTAGATAATACACCTGACTGGAATATTTTACACCATCGGAAGTGCTTAGCGAATGTCATGATGCACCTAGAAGAGTTAAATATCATCAAAGTAGTAGAAGAAACTGGTGCATTCACAGAAGACAGTCACGCGGAAGGTTTATATGAGACGACGGGGATATCTAATTATTATGTTAGAGAATTTAAAAATAATATACTAGAGTACACTAGTTTAGATGATTATATTAACGATGAATTTATGAATCAAGATGTCGATTCAGGAATAGTTAGAAGATATCATGTTTATAGACATCTAGTTTATTCTCTAGCAACTTATAAAGAAGACTTAACTGAATCAGAGATGGATTATTTAAAGAGATTTAGAGGAAATATCAAGAGTGAAATATCTAAGTACTGTAACCTAGAGTTAGAACTTACTAAAAATATGGCTATTACTCTAGCAGAAAGTGATATCCGAGAAAAGAATTACTTTCCTAATAATAAAGCCATTTCAGATATCGTCCTCCTCGTCAATAAGAGTATACTAGATAAAGTAGAAGAGAGTATATTCACTTTAGAAAGTGATGAGGTAATCTTAATAGCAAAAGAAGAATTAGAAAGAATTATAAAAGAGGTTAGAACTCAAAATTTAGACTACTTTAGTAAATATTATAGAGTCATGCCAATTAACTCATTTATAAAAGAAGTAAAAGACTATATGTTGTCTTATGACTTTATAAGAGAATACGAACATGGACTTAAAATATGTCCTGCAGTTTCTAAATTTGCTGGGTATATTCCTAAAGGTGATGGACAATTAAACTTGTTCCAAGATGAAAGTGGTGAGGAAGATGAATAGATTTAAAATTACAAAGATTGGCTTATTAAACTTTTGGCTTTATGACGAAGAAGAATATGATTTTTATGGAGGTAACCTCATATTGCGTGGTTCCAATGGAAGTGGAAAATCTGTCACGATGCAATCATTCATTCCACTCATATTAGATGGTAATAAAAGTCCAGATAGATTAGATCCATTTGGCTCTAAAGAAAGAAAAATAGAAGATTATATCTTAGGAGATTCTGAGTCAGTCCAAAAAGAAGAATCGACTGCATACCTTTACATGGAGACATATAACGAAGATGAAAATAAATATATTACGATAGGTTTAGGATTTCGAGGAAGAAAAGGAAAACCTGTCGAATCGTGGGGATTTGCTCTTAAGAATGGACGTAGAATAGGTAAAGATTTCTTCTTATATAAAGATGCCATGAATAAAGTTCCATTATCTAAAATAGAACTAAAGTCACGTCTCGAAGGTATCGATGAATTTACTGATACCGCTAAAGATTATAAAGCGATGGTAAATAGATTACTCTTTGGATTTCCTAATACTGATACATATGATGAATTTATCAAGTTATTATTACAACTGAGGAGTAATAAATTATCAAAAGATTATAAACCAACTAACTTGATAAATGTCCTAAATACAGTATTACAACCATTAAGTGAAGAAGATTTACGACCACTATCTGAGGCTATCGAGATGATGAATCAAACTAAAGAAAAAGTCGAAACACTAGAGAAAAACTCTAAAGCCCTCAAGGAATTTTTAAAAGTATATAGAAACTATAACGAAGCACTTATTACTACGAAAGCTAAAAACTATCAAGATAATAATTACATACAATATTATTTCTAATATTTTAAGTAA
>CAZIUY010000095.1:0-3634 GCA_964542625.1 uncultured Muribaculaceae bacterium
TAGTTAGTACTAAAGTGCTTATCAGTACTTTCAATATCAGTTAAATCGATATTTAATGTGATAGATTCTTCATCCGTTACTGTATTTAACTTTAAGTTTAAATCTTCACCTATACTTAGTATGATGCTAGGTTCAGTATAATCTTCAGATTCATAATAATCAATATTTAAAGTATCATCTTTGTAATTAAATTTTATATAAGGGTCATTAAAGTGACCATTTAGTTCTTCATTTAGGTAAGTAAACTCTAATAGAATCGTATTATTACTAGATACATCAAAACCGACGACATTTAAAGATGAATCGACATAAAGAGATATTTCTTCATCTTCGAAAGTAGTATCACTTTCTATCGTAATATTATATTTTTCTAATAACTCGCTTAGTTCAGTATCTTTAGATATTTCATCTTGTATATATTTAATAGTTCTTTCCATATTCTCTAAATCATAGTTATAAGTAATTTTCTTGACTTTCACGACTTGATTAGAGATAGAAAGCTCACTACTAGTAGTAGTAAATTTTTCTTCATCTAGTGAATTTATTATTATGTCTTTAAGGGAAGAGATAATCTTCAAAGTATCATCACAGTATTCATCCATATCATCTAAGTATGATAGAATATCGAAGATGTTACCGATAGAGATATTGTTTTCTTCCGTAGTACCTAGATTTATTATTTTATCTATGAGGTTCGTCTTTAGATAGACATTATCATCGATTGCAACTAACCCTTCGATAATGGATCCATTATCGAGTGTTACGCTTGCTCCCATGATGCCATTTTCATTTTTTAAGTCGACTCCTAAGTCGATCGTATATTTAGCATCATTAACTTCTACTAAATCTTCTAGTTTACCATTTAGGGTACCAGTCAGTTTAAGTGTAAGGGGCTCGTTTAAGACATCGATAGTACTATAATTTTTAAGACTATTCGTCTTACTTTCTATTTCACTATATAAAGTATTTATAGAGTCTGTGAATACTTTTTTAGGAACTATTAAGTTGTTTAAATAGTAATATGCTCCAAATCCTATGATACAAACTAGCATTATTAAGATAATTATGATGAAGACTTTTTTTCCTTTTTTCTTCTTTTTCTTAGGCTCTTGCTCAGTATTAGGGGTAGTAGTATCTGTACTAACTGCGACGGGTGCAACAGGACTAGTAGGTGCAGGACTTGTATTAGGGTTCGTTACTATAGTATTTCCACTCATATCGATATTTGCTAAGTTTACATTTTCTTCTTCATTCATATTTCTTACCTCTACTCTATTCTATTGTCTTAATTCTATCAGAAAAAACATAAAAATAACAGTGTTTTTTATTATTTTTATGTTTCTTGTGTCAAGTTTATTTAGATATGAAGTTTTTTAGCTAAGTCATTTTTTAAATCTGTCGTATCGAATAAGACGAGAATAGATAAGTTAACAAGACCGAAAGCTGCACTTATGATAGCGAGTGGTTTAAAGGTTACGAATCCTGTATAGTATAAGATGAGTGGTACAAATTCTAGTAAGACGTGAAGATATATGTATGTACTATTACTAGTAAATGCTAAGTAAGATACGAAATGTAAGATAATCAAGAATATACCATAACAGATAGAAAGACTCGGTAAAACATAGTTCAAACTCCATCCTTTATAACCGATTAAATAGTCCCAAGATATAGTTATTAAGAGAATTAAGAAGCATAGATAAAACATCATCGATAATACTCTCTTGCGACCATTAATTATTCCTAAGAAGATTATATACATAGAAATGAGTCCTAGAGAAGTAAATACACCCCACTTGATATTAGGAGTCAGTGTATAGTTTAGAAATATTATTAATATAGATATAGATGCGACTATAAAAAATAGTAATCGCTTTACGAATTTCCAAGTATTGGAGTTTTTGATTATCGGATATGTACTATCATTATTTTTTAAGATTTTACTACCACATAATGGGCAGTGTTCCCCAGGAGTATCTACTAGAACATTACATTTATCACACTTTATCATATTCATCACCTTGTATGTTACTTATTATTTTGATATCTTTAACACCCTCACTTTGTAGGTATAAGATCATCGTCCTTTCGATTTCACTAGTTATAAAGTGACTTGCAAATCCAAGGACGATATCATCTTTGTAAGTCATTACTGTGAGGTGTAAACCATTACTTGCCATATAACCAGAGAAAGAATCGATGTATTTATCGTAAACGAGTGGTAATGTGATGATGCCTAAATTAGATAAAGTCATCGTCTCTGTCGATTTTGACCCCGTTATGAGACTTAGAATCAAATCTTTTAAAAATGTCGGTATAATTCTAATCGGTAATAGTTTTTCTAAAACCATATAACTATCTAATAGTTCTTGTAAGTTTTCTTTTGAAAATGATTCTTTAAAACTCATATTCAAATACTTTATAATATCGTCTAGGGTGGCATCACTATCGTATTTATATTGAATACTCTGTGTATAGAAGAAGTTTCGTGAAGTCTTCGATGAGAAAGTATGCCGTAAGTCGACAGGTATAGTTATGCCGATAGGCTTACGTAAGTCTTTAATCTTAGCATTTTTAATGATACTATTTATGAGTACTGCCGTTAAGTAAATAGTCACAGTCGTATCATGCTTTCTAGCAAGTTCGTGTACTTTCGTAATACTCATGTGTGCTTCGATGATATTGGGAGTGAGATTATTCTTACGAGGGTATTTTATTTTGTATGCTCGTTTGGACTTACTAAATTTTATTTTCTTTTTATCGCGGTCATATTTGGCAAAATCATCTGAAGACTTTTCGTATTTACTAGCAGTCGAGATGAGGACATCACTATCTATATGATGTACTTTTTGTAAGTATGACGTTACGAGAAATTTTAAAAATTCCATAGCCCCATTTCCATCCGCTAGGACATGATATATTTCTAGGTTTATTCTATTTTTATAATAAGTTAGACGAAAGAGAGATTCTTGTATTTTAGAACAAGGTGTAGTATTTTCTTCTTCTACTAATACTTCTTTATTAGATGGTTCTAAATAATGCCAAAATAATCCTGTCTTCATCGTACATTTGAAGAGGGGAAATTCATCTATGGTATCTTCTAATGCAGACTGTAGGATAGACTTGTTTATAGGTTCTTTTAAGGTACATATTAATCTAAATACATTAGTATTAAGACTATTCGTCATCGATGGCATTATTTTAGCAGAATTATCTAGTTTGTACCATGTATTACTCATAAAATCACCAATGGTATTATATTATAATTACTAAATGATTACAACAAGACTTCTAAAACTTTATTCAAAACCACAAGATAGTGTGACATCCATAGTATAGTCTTCTTTACCATAATCTTCTTTTGGATATATGATGATGAATGATTGATTTATATCACAAGATTCTCCTGTCTTCGAATTGATAAAGTCATCTAAAATATCTTCTCTATCACTCGAAATCGCTAAGTTTTCTAAGTCGACTTTGATACCTTGTTCTTTATAGTTCTTTAAGTAATCTATAAATCCAGTGGTATCACTACCATATCTACTTTGTATAGAGTCATAAAAATATTCTTGATAAAAGTCTTCACCCATACTCTCTAGTTCGAGATATAGTTCGTGCTCATTATCTTTTA
>CAZIUY010000096.1:0-3427 GCA_964542625.1 uncultured Muribaculaceae bacterium
TTTCATAATAATTAATTATGTTATTATCTTTAGTTTTAAACTGTTTATTTAATAACTCTATCATAAAACCATCACTTCCTTTAATTTAAGCTTTGCCATTTTCTTTTATCGAAGATATTTAAGTAATAATTGTAAATAAAAGAATTAAGGATAGGAATATAATATTCCTAGTAATTATTTTACAGTTTCTAACAATTTTTTACATGGATTTTTAAATTTAATTCGTTAATTAGTTTATTCAATCGTGTCTAATCTTTTAAGATATAAAGTATATTCTCTTGAATCAAACTCGTCTCCTTGTCCTTTATCTATAGCTTCTGTAAATCCATATTTAAAATATATATGTTTAGCTATTTCATTATCTTCTAAGACGCCAATTGTAAATTCTGTATATCCCTCATTTGTTAATATGTTTATACAATAATCTATTAACTTCTGTCCTAATCCTTTTCCTTGAAATTCTTTGCTAACTCTTAGGGCTTCAAGATATACTCTTTGCTTAGGTATTGTTTGTGTTATCAAATCACGATTTACATAATTTATTGTAATTTCTCCAATAAATTCATTTTCATTTTCTATAATAAAAACATCAATTAGATTCTTTTTCAGTTCTTCTAATCGTTGTTTCTTATACTTTTCCCATAAATCTTCATCACCAGGGAATAGTTTTTTCAACTTATCAAGTTCTTCTATATTTATTTTTCGGTAGTTCATTATATATCTATTTTTCCTTTCCTCGCATTATTCGTGTAATCTCCTCTTAATGCAACTTTTTGGTTTTTATTTTCACTTGACGTTACTAATTTGATTAGTAAAAGAAAGATACCAGCATCGAATGCTGACATCTTTATAACTATTTACCACAACATTGTTTATACTTTTTGCCCGAGCCGCAGGGACACAATTGATTCCTACCAATTTTTTGAGTCTTTTTAGGACCGTTACTTACCTTTTCTTTACCATCATTCATTTGGACACGAACTGGTTTCTTTTCTTCGATAGTATTCTGTCTTATTTCGGCTTTAAGTAAGAAACTAGATACATTTTGATCGATATTTTCGAGCATATTTTGAAACATATTATATCCTTCCATGGCATATGCTTGAAGTGGATTAGTTTGGGCATAACCCCTTAAACCGATACCTTCTTTTAAATGTTCCATAGTAGTAATATGTTCAATCCACGCTGCATCTATAAATCTTAAAGGAATCATCCTTTCAAATTGATTTATTACTTCTTCTGGTAATTCACTTATCTTTTCAAAATATTCTTCACTTACGACATTGTATATAGCATCTTCGACATCATTTATCTTTTTACCTTTAATATCTTCTACCTTCATCGTATGTTTACGTAATAGACTATTATTTACAAATTCGATAATATCTTCGTCATCTTTATCTGTTAGCTTGCCTTCTGGAGCAATATGTTTTTCAACGACGTCGCATATATGATTTCTAAATATATCTAAGATGATTTCTCTTTCAGTTTCAGCATCTAAAAGTTCATTACGTTTTCTATAAATAATTAATCTCTGCTCACTGATGACATTATCATAGTCTAATAAGTGTTTACGCATATCGTAGTTATTACCTTCGACTTTCTTCTGAGCAGTTTCTATAGAACTAGAAAGCATTTTGTTTTGAATAGCCTGATCATCTGGTAAGCCTAAACTTTGAATCATATTCTTAATCTTGTCAGTTCCAAATCTTCTCATCAAATCATCTTCGAATGATACGAAGAATTGACTACACCCAGGGTCACCTTGTCGTCCAGAACGACCTCTTAACTGGTTATCGATACGACGAGATTCATGTCTTTCAGTACCGATTACGAACAATCCACCTAATTCTAAGACACCATCACCAAGTTTAATATCTGTACCACGTCCAGCCATATTTGTCGCTATCGTAACGGCACCCTTTTCTCCGGCTTTAGCAATAATTTCAGCTTCTCTAAAATGATTCTTAGCATTCAATACTTCATGAGGGATACCTTCTCGTTTTAACATCTTGGAAAGTCTTTCATTATTTTCTACAGAAATAGTACCAACGAGGATAGGTTCTCCTGTCGCGTGTATTTCTTTAATCTTTTCAATTATAGCCTTATATTTACCAGCCTCAGTAGTATAAATTAAATCAGTATAATCCTTTCTTATGACAGGTTTATTAGTCGGTATTCTAATAACATACATATTATAGATATCTCTAAATTCTTCTTCCTCTGTCTTAGCAGTTCCTGTCATACCAGAAATTTTCTTATACATTCTAAATAAATTTTGGAATGTAATAGTAGCCATCGTCTTTGTTTCTTCATTAATCTTGACGCCTTCTTTAGCTTCTATTGCTTGATGTAGGCCTTCACTAAATTGACGACCTGGCATGAGTCTACCAGTAAATTGATCGATTATGACTACCTCTCCAGCATCATTTACCATATAATCGACATCTTTTTTCATACCAAAATTAGCTTTTAAAGCTTGAATAATATGATGTACTAATGCTGTATTTTCTTCATCATACAAATTCTTTATTCCAAAAGAAGATTGTACTTTCTCACTACCCTTAGGAGTAAGAGAAACACTTTTAGTCTTCTCATCTATCGTATAATCTTCTTCATTTTTTAATTTCTTAACAGCAATATCGGCATCCATGTAAAGATTCTTAGAATTCATCTTACCACCAGAAATGATAAGTGGTGTTCTTGCTTCATCGATTAAAATAGAGTCTACTTCATCGATTATGACGAAGTTTAATGGTCTTTGTACTCTATCTTCGGCTCTAATCACCATGTTATCTCTTAAGTAATCGAATCCGATTTCATTATTCGTCGAATAAGTAATATCAGCATTATATACTTCACGCTTTTCATTTTGATTTAATTCTCTTAAATTTAACCCTACCGTCAATCCCAAGAATTTAAAAATCTTTCCCATCCATTCTGAGTCACGTTGTGCTAAAAACTCATTGACGGTAATGATGTGTACACCTTCGCCTGATAGAGCATTTAAATATGCTGGTAAAATCTCTGTTAAAGTTTTACCTTCACCAGTTTTCATTTCAGCAATATTACCAAAATGTATGGCAAGTCCTCCAAGTAATTGGACATAATATGGCTTTTCTCCAATAACACGATAAGCTGCTTCTCTAGCAACAGCAAAAGCAGGTATTATCAAATTATCTAAAGTCGTTCCATTCTTAATTTCTTCTTTAAATTCGATAGTCTTTCCAGCTAATTCTTCATCACTTAACTTTTGAATTTCTGGTTCCATAGTTTCTATAGCATCAGCAATTTTCTTAAATTTTTGTAATTCTTTATATTCACTATCTACTAAACTTTTTAATATATTCATATTCTTCCTCCACGAGTATTATTTTAGCAAAATAAAGAAGAAAAGTAAACTTTTCTTCATATATAATTATATAAT
>CAZIUY010000097.1:0-3380 GCA_964542625.1 uncultured Muribaculaceae bacterium
TATCGAAATAGATGCGGTAAGACTCATCAATGAAGATATCGATACGATTATAAGTGACGTTAAAATTTCGACTAACTTAAAAGAAAAAGTCGCAGAAATTATGTTTAGTGAAGATGATATTAAGAAAAAACGTATTCAAATAAGAAAACTTAAAAACCAAGGTTTAGCAGATGTATTTATAAAAATGTTCTTAAAACTACTTGAATATGTCAGTGAATTTTAATATAATAAATTTATCTTGTATGTGATACATGGAGTAGTAATTAAATATCCTATAAAGAGAAGAACGTATGGTGTGAGGTTCTATAGGGAGTGTTAATGAACTTACCAAGTTGATACTATGAAGGGGTTGTTCCCATATAGACTAGAAAGAAAAAATTAAGGTGGTACCACGATAAGATCGTCCTTTGGGGGTCTTGTCGTTTTTATATAGGAGGTGTTTATGTTAGAAGAACTTATTTTCTTTTTAATCACATTAGTACTTTGTTTTTTAGGAAGATATATAATATTTTCACATTATGATAAAAAGAAAAATAAAAATCAAGATATAACGAAGACTTCTATCGAATTTTTATATTTAAAAAAGAAATATAAGATTTTAGAAAATAAAATAAATAATCGAAAATTTAAAATTATCATCAGTCTATTAGATGCAACGATAATGTCACTTACGATGTCGATTATTATCAATGCAGCAAAAAATATCATCATAAGAGTATTATTAGCATTAGTTATTTTCTTAATATTGATTTATATCGTTTATGGAATTTTTGGAAGAATATTAGTTAAGAAAGGATATGATAAAAATGAATTATAATTTTAGTGAAATAGAAAAGAAATGGCAAAAAAGATGGGATGAAGAATCATCTTTCGTTGCTATTAATGGTGGTGATAAAGAAAAATACTATATTTTAGTAGAATTTCCTTATCCTAGTGGTGCAGGATTACACGTAGGACACGTTAGGAGTTATACAGCACTAGATAGTCTAGCGAGATTAAAACGTTCTCAAGGATATAATGTCTTATTCCCTATGGGTTGGGATGCTTTTGGTTCTCCTGCAGAACAGTATGCGATTAAAAATCACGTATATCCTGCGAATATGGTCAAAGATTGTATCAAAACATTCAAAACTCAAATTAAATCTTTGGGATTATCTTTTGATTGGACTAGAGAATTTGCGACGACTGATCCAGAATATTATAAGTGGACACAATGGCAATTCTTACAGTTTTATAAAAATGGACTCGCCTACAAAGCAGAAAAAGAAATCAATTGGTGTCCTAAATGTAAAACGGGATTATCTAATGAAGATGCATCGGGGGGAGTATGTGAAAGATGTGGAACACCTACTACAAAGAGACTTAAGAATCAATGGATGCTAAAGATGAGTTCTTATGCCGATAGTTTACTCGAAGGACTTAAAGATACAGAGTTCTTAGATAAAATAAAGACAGCACAGATTAACTGGATTGGTAAGAGCGAAGGGGCAGAAGTTAACTTTAAATTAAAAGATACATCTGATGAATTAGTCGTCTTTACGACGAGATGTGATACCTTATTTGGAGTTACAGCGATGGTCTTATCTCCAGAACATGAATTTTTAGATAAGTATAAAGATAGAATTAAAAATATCGAGATGGTCGAAAAGTACCGAGAAGATGCTAAAATAAAAAGTGAAATCGAAAGAACAGATGTAACTAAAGAGAAGACTGGTATCAAGTTAGATGGTCTTTTAGCCATCAATCCTGTCAATAATGAAGAAGTAGAAATTTGGGTATCTGACTATGTTCTAGCTAGCTATGGTACAGGAGCAATCATGATGGTTCCGGCTCACGATGAAAGAGATTTTGAATTTGCTAAAAAATTTAATATTCCTATCATTCAAGTCATCACAAATGGTAAAGAACTTAAGGATAGTGCTCTCACCGAAGATGGAGTACACATTAACTCTGGATTCTTAAATGGTATGAATAAAGAAGACGCCATCGATGCGATGATAAAGTATTTAGAAGAACACAAGTGTGGTAAGAAGACTACTAACTATAGACTTCAAGACTGGATTTTCTCTAGACAACGTTTTTGGGGAGAACCTATCCCTATGATATATTGCGAGGATTGTGGTTGGCAACCTGTACCAGAAAGTGACTTACCTGTCATCTTACCAGATGTTCCATCATATGAGCCGACTGACAATGGTGAAAGTCCACTTTCTAACGTAGAAGAATGGGTCAATACGAAGTGTCCTAAGTGTGGGGGTCCCGCTAAAAGAGAAACCGACACGATGCCTAACTGGGCAGGATCTAGTTGGTATTGGATTCGCTATATGGATCCACACTGTGAAACTGGTATAGCTGATATGGATGCCATGAAATATTGGGGACAAGTCGACTTATATAATGGTGGTATGGAACACGCGACGAGACACTTATTATATGCTAGATTTTGGAATCAGTTCTTATATGATCAAGGAATCGTACCCGTGAGAGAACCATTTAAGAAACGTGTTGCTCATGGTATGATTTTAGGAGAAAATAACGAAAAGATGAGTAAATCTAAGGGAAACGTCGTCAATCCCGATGATATGATACGTACGTATGGGGCAGATGCCTTAAGAACATATGAAATGTTTATAGGGGATTACTCTAAAGATGCATCTTGGAGTGAAAATGGTCTTAAAGGCTGTAAGAAGTTTTTGGATAGAGTATATCGATTACAAAGTAAATTAAATACGAGCGAAGAATATAGTAAGACTTTAGAAAGTGATATTAATAAGACTATAAAGAAAGTTACTTTTGATATCGAGACTATGAATTATAATACCGCCGTTTCATCTTTGATGATATTACTTAATACTTATGAAAAAGAATCATCTATCTCTCGTAAAGACTATAGAATCCTATTACAATTACTAAACCCTATTGCTCCTCATATTACGGAAGAAATTAATGAAATATGTAAACTAGGTGACGAGTTTACGAAGAGTAGCTGGCCAGTTTGGGATGAAGATAAAATAACTGATGATGTATTTGAAATTGGAGTCCAGGTAAATGGTAAACTACGTGGTAGTATAGTCACTAATGTAGATACGAGCGAAGAAGAAATTAAACATCTTGCGTTTGCTAATGAAAATGTAGCTAAGTATATAGATGGAAAAGAGATAGTAAAAACAATAATTATTCCTAAAAAAATTGTCAGTATCGTCGTCAAATAAAAGTTAAAGAGTGTAAATATAAACTTCACTATTCTATAGTGAAGTTTTTGTTGTCAAACACGCACAAATGTGTTATATTATTAGTGCTAGTGGCGGTGTAGCTCAGCTGGCGAGAGCGACCGGTTCATACCCGGTAGGTCGGGAGTTCGAATCTCTCCGCCGCTACCA
>CAZIUY010000098.1:0-3354 GCA_964542625.1 uncultured Muribaculaceae bacterium
CAACCTCTAGAACAAGGACCTGTATTAAAGAAGACCATGAATAAGAGAATACTTTAAATAGATGATGCTTAAAAATATTGACATATAATTAACTCCCATGATATAACGTAGATGTCTCGTAAACAATAGAGACTTGTGGATGAAGGTGATAATATGAAAGAAACAAATATAGATAAAATTAAAAAGACAATAGATGATTTAAGACCATACCTGATGATAGAAGGTGGAGATGCCGAATTTATTAAATATGATGAAGAGACTCACACTGTATATGTCAAACTAATTGGTAATTGTGCTACGTGTTTAGCACAAGATGATACTTTAGAATTAGGTCTATTGGGTGCTATTAAAGAAAGCGTCGAAGAAGTAGAAAATATCGTAAATGTTTCTCTATGATGAAGTTAACCAATCTATTTTTATCATCGTAGATACATGAGAAAATTCTTCATGTACTTTACTTAAAAACTTCTCATAGTCATTTACTTTATTTATATAAGTTAGAAGGTTCTCCTCATCGAGACCTTTTTCTAATACTCGATATAAAGTATCAAAATAATATGAAGGATACAAAAGACGAACAAAAAGTAAATTATATTCTATTGGTGATAAATAATTACTTTTTATTATATATTTAATATCAGTTAAAGACATATCACTCTTAAAAAACTTCGACTTTAAATAAGAAGCAATATCCCTTACCCTATAATCTATTACGATATCTAAGGGATTTAGTATATCCTTTAAAAGTACTGGGTACTCTACTCTTCTATGTGTAATGAATATAGGTACATCACTTACATTTAACATATTAAAATAACTAATAGCGTTTTCTGCTAGTCCAACATAATAACTAAAACTAGATTTTATGATATGGTGTTCTATAGCAAGTTCACTTACTTGATATTCTAAGTAATCGACCTTTTCACTCCATAATGTACCCCAGTTAGTTCTGTTTAGAATACATTTAGATCGATTAAATGGTGTTTGTAGTTTCAAAATATCACTTAATTCTAGTATTTCATTTTCTGGTGCATTTATCTTTAAAAGAACAAAACTCTCTTTGTTTATCATAGTATAATACTTATTATTTCTATTTAAAATTATAGTATGATAGAGAATCTTAAGATTTTTAATAATATTAATTATTTCATAAATATCACTTTCTGGTCTTTCACTCTTAACTAAATAATACTTATCATAACCTGTATAAAAACTAATATAAGCTGGTTTTGAGATGATATCTTCAGCATATAAATTATAATAAAATAAAATATCGTTTTTCATATCTTACATTCCTTCTCTATAATTTTAATATATGAAAAAAAGGACTTAATAAGTCCTATTAGGCAGCGTTCGTTGGCAGGTCGAACCAATTGGTTTCTATATCTATACCACTTGCTGGAGCGGGTTCAGGTACTACAGGAGTGACTGGTGTTGGTTCGACGACTGATGAAGTACTCACCTGCACCTCGGGAGTTACCGTTTGGTTTACACTTGCTGCTTGCATATTTACACTACTATTTACAGTCGCATCCTTTTCTTGCTCATTCTTGACGTAAGTTGCGTGTTGTTCATTATGCATTACTTGTAATTCGATAGTAGCATTATATCTCTTAGCAGCTTCTATTTCCATCACTTTCATATTCTCGAGATTCTTAGACATCTCTTTATATTTATTTTCAATCTCATCGATATCGATTGGTACTAAAGTTGGTTCTGTATCCACTGGGTTTTGTGTATTGACAGTAGGTTGTACCGCTACGGGCTCTTGAGTTGGAGCTTGAGTAGGTGTACTTACTGGCTCTTCTACTATCGGTGGTGTTACAGTATTAGTATTAGGGTTATCACTAGGAATATTTTCTACTGGTTCTACTACTGGTGTAGGTGTTACAAGAGGGGTAGTACTCTCTACAGTAGGTGTAACGTTTTCTACTGGAGCAGCACTTTGGACTATCGGAGTAACACTACTTGCTGGAGTAGATGATGCTTGTTCTACTTGAGTATTAGGACTAACAACTGGAGATGCACCTACTTGAGCAGTAGGACTCGCACTTACAGTATTTCCTACAGGAGTACTAACTCCAGCAATACTCGTCGCATAAATTCCTCTTTGCTTATTTATATAATCGTAACTAGTTGGCATAGCAATAGCACGCTCACTAATACTTACTGGACTACCTAATTCTGTGATAGGCACGTATCTAATAGATTGATTAGTGTTCCCTTTTAGGGCATCTCCCATCAATCCTTTTAATACTCCCCACTCTTCTTCTGTAATTGGTACATCGAGAACAGGATTATTCTGTTTAATCTTAGAAACATATATCTTGACAGTAGCACTTGCATCCGTTCCAACGACCTCATTTAGAGTATAATATACATATCTATTTTTTGTTGTCGTATTTTCTATAAAACAGATTAAATCTGCCATAACGTTAGTTCCATCTGCTTTAGTTAAATTTATTTTTTCGTTCATATCATTCCCTCTTATTCTTAATAAGATATTATCACAAATATCATTCTTTATCAATATCTATTCTTTTTAATATAAAATATTTACAACCATAAGCACAATAGTCTTCTATATATGATTTTATTAAAGAAGAATCATTGATATTATTAAAATTTTTATTATCTTTATCATTAAAACCTTTTAATCTTAATTTACCATAAGACCAATCCCCGACTATATAATCAAATTCATCATAATAATCTGTAATTTTATCCTTTATGATAGTCATATCTAATGCATCTTTGACATTCTCTAAGATATCATAATTTTTATCATTAATCGTTACCATAAAACCTCCTACATATGCAAGAATAAATATATCAAAGATAAAGATATCTCTGTTGCTATAACCCCTGCGATTAAAAGTGCATCTACATATCCATTCCCTGATGATAATACAGTATTATTTAGAATAGATAATTTAGATGGTGATGTATGCTCATTCTTAATATTAGATGCTTCGATAGTCAATTTAGATTCTATATAATTATTTAGTTCTGTGACCATTCGATAATCCATTTTTTTGACATCATCCAAGCTCGTACCAAACTTAGCATAAGTAAACTCATCTAAATATGTCGGTTTTATTTCGACTAATTCGACATTATCTGTTAACATCTTTTTCTTTTTCTCCCACATATCACGTGTTCTATTAGGATTTAGAGCAGTATTAAAGTTCCACTTTATAATCGAAAAATTATTGAGTAAATCGTTTTCAAAATGACTTATTTCCTCTAAAGTAGGTGATACTAGTAAACACTTATACAAGAACATAGTTATGATAGACATCTCTACTTTACTTCCTATATCAGATTTAAGAGACGGATCTAGTCTATTTTCGT
>CAZIUY010000099.1:0-3333 GCA_964542625.1 uncultured Muribaculaceae bacterium
CAATTACTCTTGTTAGGTCTCGATAATTGAACATGAGCACAGACAGAATCTAATATATCTATAGATTTATCTGGATTATATCTATTAAATATATATTTATCTGCATATTTTATGATATCTTTTATATTTTCTATAGTAATTATACAATTATGATGTTCTTCATATTTAGGAGCAAGATTTTTTAAGATATATTCTGTATCTTTTAAAGATGGTTCTTCTATCAAAATCGTTTGAAAACGTCTATCTAAAGCTTTATCTTTATATATAGAACTTTTATATTCTTTTAGTGTCGTTGCTCCGATTACTTTTAAATGTCCTCTTGCTAAATATGGTTTTAAAATATTAGCGGCATCGATTGCACCCTCTGCACCACCACAGTTTACGAGAGTATGAATTTCATCGATAAATAAGATGACGTTTTTTTCATCTATGGTAGTTTTGATAATCTTGTTTAATCTTTCTTCAAATTCTCCGCGATATCTCGTCCCCGATATGAGACTACCTGTATCCATTTCTATAATCTTCATGTTTTCTAGACTATCTGGGACTAAACCTGCATTTATTCTTCTTGCGAGTTCTTCTACTATCGCAGTCTTCCCCACACCGGATTCGCCAATTAATAGAGGATTATTTTTATTCTTTCTTAAGAGTATCTCTATGATATTATCGATTTCTTTATCTCTCTTATAGATGACTTCATCACTCTTAGGGCTTAGTAACCGACCGATTTCTAGTAGTATGGAATTCTTTTCTGTTTGATTCTTATCAGTCCTATGAATTAACTTATTATAGATAGCATCGATATTAATATCCATATTATAAAGGATTCTCATACCTATACCTTCTCCCTCTTCGAACATACTTATTAATAAGTGGGAAGGCTCTACTATATTCTTATTAGTCGATTCCGCTTCTTCGATAGCCCCGGCGATAATCCTCTTTAAAAGTGGCGTATAAAGAGTAATTTCACTCTTCTTCCTCGAAGTTCCAACGACATTTATGAGCTCACTTTTAAATTTATCATAAGTTAAGTCATATGAATTTAATAATTCTTTTAGACTATCACTTATTTTTAATATACCTAAAAGCATATGCTCACTTCCAACATAAGGATGATTTAAATCATACATCTCTCTTTCTGCGGTCTTGAGTATTTTTTTAACTTCACTACTGAAATTATTTTTCATAATATTTTCTCCTTACTCTTATATTTTATAGTAAAGTATATGAGAAAATAGTCTTATTTTGTTGTGAATGTGAATATTATTTATGGGAGGGTAATAAATGAACGGTACATACTATAAGAATCCGACTTTTAAAGGTGATGAGACACCTTATGTAACTAATAATTATACTTCTAATATAGCACCAATAAGTACGAGTGAACTTTCTATGGAACAAAGTTATATCGAAAATATTTTGAGACTAAATAGAGGAAAACACGTCAAAGCATATTTTTCATTTCCAGACTCAGTTAATTGGAAAGATAAGATTTTTGATGGTTCTATCGAACAAGCAGGACGTGATCATGTAGTAATGAGCACTACGGGTGGACACTGGGTTTTGGTTCCTATGATATATTTAGATTATGTCGAGTTCGATGAAGAAATTTCTTACAGTCAAACTTCACTTAGAGAAAATAAAATTGACGAAGAATAAACGCGTCAATTTTATTTTAAATTTAATATATATTTTTTATTTCTGACTGTAATTATGAGATCTACTTTTTCTGCTTTAGAGACATTTTCATCGACCTCTAAGATGTATTTATCTTGGACCGATGAAGGAGTCTTCTCCGTAACAGAACTTATTTTATCATCATATCTAACTTGGACGAAAGTATCGAAGAATGAGTAGTTAGATTTTGAGTTCTGTGCAAATGTCGATGTCTTATCTAAAGTGAGTGTTCCATTTAAGATGAGAAGTACTTTTGATTTTGCAGCATCGGCACTAACGACATCCGTGACATCTCTACAGTTAGTACTAATACAAGCCTCATATTTATATGTAAACTTGTTCATGAAGTCATAGCCATTTACGAGTAATGATGTATTATTTAAAATCGAGTCATACATCGTAATAGGTGTTCCTAATGAGTATGTCCCAGAAGTTTCGAGGGACAAATACTCTAATGGTTTAAGGGAAATATTCTTGTATTTGGCATTTAATGTACCTGCTTTATATTCGACTTCATCTGTAATTCTTAAAGTATATTTAGACGCAACATCTTTTTCAGTAAATTCATAAACTAAGATGTATGTAGCTGACTCACCATTTTCGATTCGCTCTTTAGAGTAACCTGCACCTAAATCGATAAAGTAAGCATTGCGAGATAGTGTCGGATAAATCGAACCTGACTTAGCTATTAATTCATAATTTTTTAAATTAAGAACAGTAGATTCACCACTATCGTTCGTAAATGTAATATTTACTATCAAGAAATATTTACCATCAGCAATGACCGAGCCACCATAAGACATATTTGTGAGGTATGAATCTCTAACTTGCAAGCTTAAATTATTGGCACTTACTTTTTGATTTTTATTATACGTTTTATTATATACTGTAAAGTTTAAGATGATTGAAATCACGATGATTATGCAAGCTAGACTCATCAGAATAGTAAATATAAATTTGTTTTCTAAGATATAGTATTTGAGTTCTCGCAAGTGTCTTCTTATCGACCTAAAGTATTTATAAGAGTCGACTCCTAAGACGAATTCAAATTCTTCATTATCTTCTTCGCTTATATCGAGTTCTTTTAAATCTTTAGAAAAGTTAAATTTTTTAATATCGAACCCTACCCCACGGATGAGACTGAATACAAAGATAATTATTTGGGGCAAGGATATGATGAGTGTTATATCCCGAAATAACATAGCATTTTTAATAGATAATTGAGATGTTTCGATAGATTTAAATAATAGAAAATAGAGAATCAAACCTACGAAATAAAGAATATAATATGTACAGATTAATATATAAAGTGTCTTAGGTTTCTCTTTTTTTCGCATGAGGATATATATAGCAAGCGAGAAGACAATTATTATAATCGTCACTAAAAACATAAATAAAGTAATATAATTGCTCGGGGTTGCATCACCGATAGTGGCATATACATTTTTGACATAACGACTAAAGAAACTAAAGATATTATAAGTTCTAAACATAATATAAGAGATTAATGCTGCTAAAATTAAATGTATAATTCTAAAGTGTTTAATCAGGAAAGCATAAGGTTTCTTCAGTATCATGTTCCCAACTCCATTTCATTATCATTATATATTATAAAGATTTAAAAGTAAATAATTTGATTAAATTTTATTTACTATG
>CAZIUY010000100.1:0-3195 GCA_964542625.1 uncultured Muribaculaceae bacterium
GATAATAATATCCTAAAAGAAATCGATAATGAAGTAAAAGAAGAATATTTAGAAGAGGAATAGTCTTCTTTTTAATTTAGTATAATATTAATCAATTCTTCTTTTTTCTTATTATCGTTTATAATATCATATATATTAAATAAGATAGGGTAATACTTATTTCTATCCTTAAATAACTTATAGAATATTTCTATATTATCGTATCCTTCGATAGTTTTTCCCTTTAGATATTCTTCTTTTACTCGAGAATCCATCTTAGTTAAATTATCTCCTAACTGAAAGTTCCTACTATCAGTACTAGTACACGTCAAGATCAAGTCTCCAAGACAAGAAAGATTCATAATAGAAGAAGTATCATAATTTAAGTCACGATATATATTAGATATTTCTTCTATAACACGCATTATATAAAGACTAATCGTACTTAATCCATAGCCCATACTGTGAATTAGACCACTTCCTATAGCATAGGCATTCTTAAGTGCCCCGGCTAGTTCGACTGTCTTAGCATCTTGCTCATACTCTAAATAAACATTAGGCATGATAGATTTAATGAGAGAATAAACTTCTGATGATCTAGTACCTAGTGTAAATCCAACTGGATTATTAAGTATATCTTTAGCCATCGTAGGTCCACCTATAGCAGCAATAGTATTCTTAGGAAGAACTCTTTCTGCTAATTCTACTGGTAATATTCCACCTTCTAAGATTCCTTTAGAACCAATAACGATGATACTATCATTCATAATATAATCTTTCATAGTATCTAAAGTGCTAGGAATAAATTTACAAGCTGTCAAGATAAAAATTACTCTAGCACTATAGCACGCCTCTTTAAAAGAGTTCGTTACCTTAATATCACTAGAAACTTTAACTAAAGAGACATCACTAAGTTCAGTCCATATAGTAATATTATTATTTTCTTTTAAGAGATTTGCTATCGCTAGAGCATATACCCCCGAACCGATAATCGTAACATTCATATATTTTTCTTCCTTTCTTTATCTATCTTTTCTAAGTTCTTCTCATAAGTATTATTTTTAGGTTTGTAATAGATGCGAGACTTTAAATTTTCTGGTAAGTAAGTTTCATTTACCCAATAATTTGGATAATCATGAGGATAACGATATTTTGAAGAGTGACCCTTAATTACTTCAGGAATATCTCCTATATGACCACTTCTGATATCATTCATAGCTTCATTTATCGCTGTATAAGCACTATTACTCTTGGGAGATAGAGCCATTTCGATAACGACATTAGCAAGTGGTATACGTCCCTCATCGATACCTATTAACTTGACTGATTCTATCGCCGCGTGTACCTTTGGACCAATTCCAGGATTACCTAGACCGATATCTTCATACGCAATGACAGTCATTCTCCTAAAGATACTATCTAAATCACCTATTTCTAAGAGGAGAGCAAGATAATAAATACTAGCATTCACATCACTTCCACGAATAGACTTTTGAAAAGCACTGAGTAATTCATAATGACCATTACCATTTTTATCTGTATATAGTATGGGTTTATCTTCGATTCTTTTAAGTAGTTCCATATCGACTGTATGAGACTCAGTTATGTAGTATGCCATTTCGAGCTTAGTTAAAGCATTCCTAAAGTCACCATTAGATAAAGATGCAATATATTCTAGGGCCTCATCTTTAATACTTATACCCTCTAACTTTTCGCTAGCACTCCTTAGACCCTTTACTATATCCACATCAGTTAAATCTTTTACTTCAAATATTTGTACTCTACTTCTAATCGCTGGATTAATAGAATAATAAGGATTAGATGTCGTTAGTCCAATCAAAGTAATGAGACCACTTTCGATATATGGTAAAAGCAAATCTTGTTTATCTTTATTTAATCTATGGATTTCATCCATGATTAAGACTAGTGACCCTTCCATCTTTGCTTCTTCTATTGTAATATCGAAATCAGTTTTATTATTTATCGTCGCATTCAACATTCTATAAGGCATCTTTAATTCATTTACTAATGCTACGGCGATGGACGTCTTACCAGTCCCAGGTTTACCCCATAATATCATCGAAAAAATCTTACCATTCTTGACGAGATTGGTAAGAATACCATCAGTCCCAGTTAAATAATCTTGTCCGATTATATCTTTTAGATGTGCTGGTCTTAATTTATTTGCAAGTAATTCCATGATAACCCTCCAGTAATATTTATTATAAAACAAATTATAGTCTTTTACTAGGTAAAATGCTATAATTATGTAAACGTAGGTGAAGAAATTGAATTATTTAGATGAGTTTATAATCGAACTAAAATATGTTAAAAATTATGCTAAAAACACGATACTAAATTATGCTAGTGATATTTCCCAATTTATAGAATATTTAAATAAAGATGTATTGGACGCTGATAAAAAAGATATCGAGAGTTATATCAAATCTATCAGTAAAATAGAAAATACTAGTCAAGCAAGAAAGATATCTTCCTTGAGAGCTTTTTATGAATTTTTAGTAAGAAAGTCATACTTAAGTGCTAGTCCGATGGATGGAATAGAGGGACCTAAATTAGGAAAATACTTACCAGATGTCTTATCTATAGAAGAAGTAGAAAAATTACTAGACTTCGAGCCAAGTGATGATTTTACTTTTAGAAATAGAACTATCTTAGAATTACTTTATAGTACAGGTTTAAGAATAAGTGAATTAGTAGGATTAAAGTTAGAGAATATTAACCTCGATATGGCTCTCATAAAAGTAATGGGAAAAGGTTCTAAAGAAAGAACGATACCTTTAAATGATTATGCTTTAGAATACTTAAATAAATATATTAATGAAGTTAGACCTCGTCTATTAAAGAAAGTACAGACAGACTATTTATTCTTAAATAATCATGGTAAAGTCTTATCTAGACAAGCAGTATTTTTAATGATTAAAAAACGAGCTAGTGAAATAGGACTAAATAAGAACATAAGTCCTCATACTCTAAGACACTCTTTTGCAACTCATATGCTTTCTAATGGGGCAGATATTAGGTTTATTCAAGAACTATTAGGTCACTCAGATGTTTCGACGACAGAGATTTATACACACGTCATAAACGAGACATTAAAGAGTGATTATGACGAATATAACCCAAGAGATAACTGAAGAATATCAGGATAAACGCATGAGAAATTTTTGAGTAAAGTCTATGCTTTATTTTCAAGCA
>CAZIUY010000101.1:0-3176 GCA_964542625.1 uncultured Muribaculaceae bacterium
TTAGAGATGGTAATACCATGTATTTTAGCATTTAAGAACTGTTCTACAGGTGTTACACCACATAAATAACTTACTGTTTTAGTAATAATATTGAATCTAATATTACTGTCGATTACATTATTTATAAACGTAGTAACATCATCTAGGGAACCATCTAATATGAATGCCATATCATTAAACTTGACTCCTTGACTCATCAAACCTTTATTTATAATTTCAAAATTTTTAATATTATCAAATAAGAGTGTCGTATATTCTTTTTTATTTAATATCCAAAGTCTTTTATCTGTCATCACAAAAATATATTCTATTTCTGTCGAAGCCTCTTTACCTGTTTTAACATCGATAATAGTTTCATCTATAGGTATTAACTTGTTGATAATTCGTGAGTTATCGACATTTATAGAAAGACAAGCGTTCAATATCATAGTTTCCTTTCCTTGCTGAGGGTCACTATTATTGACGACATAATCATACATAGGACCAATGTGATTACTTTTTGTCTTTAATAGGTCGAACTCTTGCATAGCACTTCTTTTATCGATAGCACTCTTTTTTAGAGTTTCAGCTCCTTTAACAACTGTATCGATTCCTTTATTTAATAAATCTTTAAAAGTCATAATTTATCCTCCTACTTAAGTATAACAGATTATTCTTAATATTCCTAATATTTTTTAAATTTTAAAAAGTACTAGCCTTATTTAGCTAATACCCTTTTAAAAGTTAATCTTGTTCTTACTTTCGATGTAAGTACAAATTATATTTGTAACAATATCACTACCAACTTCACAGTTTATACATAGATCATAATTTTCTACATTTCCCCATTCTTGATTGGAGATAATTTCGTAGTATGATGCTCTCGATTTATCTGAAGATAAAACGTGTTTTTTAGCATCTCTATAAGTATCTTTATACATATCTTTTACTTTGTCGATTCTATAGTCTAAAGGTGCATATAAGAAGATTCTTATTAAATGAGGATTACTTTTAAGTATATAATCCGCTCCTCGACCGACAATGACACAATTACCCTCATCAGCAATTTTTCTAATAGTTTCTGCTTGTTTAATCATTGCCTCTTTAGAAGCATCTAGTGATAAATAAAATGTATATAGTTCTTCATCTGTATAGTTATTCGTTATTAAAGAATTATCTAAAGCATATTTTTTTATAGCTTCTTTATCATAAAATTGAAGACCAAGATTTAGTGCAACTTGCCTTGCTATTTCCCGACCGCCCGTACCATGTTCACGGGCTATCGATATTATAAGCTTTTGATTGTTAGATGGTTTTTCTTCTAAACACTTTATTGGTACTACTTTTTCTTTATATGAAGATTTTAGGATGAATAAAGAGATACCTGCAGTTAGAAACTCCGCTATAGGGAAAGTCCACCATACTATATTATCGACATTATCTGATAAAGTAAATAAGTATGCTATAGGAAAGACAAACACAACTAGTCTAAAAAATGATATTAGTAATGGTCTTAAAGCATAACCAAGTGATTGTAATATTCCTTGTACGGCAACAGAAAATCCCATAAAGATATAACCAATACTAGCAATTTTTAATGCTACTGTACATACATTTATTATTTCCCTCGTCGTACTTCCCGTTAATCCAAACAAATTAGCAAGAGGACTAGCAAATACTTCGAATGCTATCGAGAGAATCAAAGTAACAATCAAAGTATCTATTATTCCATACTTTATACAGTCGTCGACTCTTTCTTTATTCTTCATACCATAGTTAAATGATAGAATAGAAATTATAGTATTAGATAGTCCAAAGGCCGCGAAGAGAGCAATTTGTTGAATTTTATAATATATACCAAAAGAACCTACTAATACCGTTGGATCTGTATTAGCACTTCCCAATATAGCATTCATACCTGCCATCATGACAGAAAGTAATGCTTGCATTATAGCCGCGGATACTCCAATATTATAAATTTCTTTAATTAAGTTAAAGTCTGGATGAATGTATTTTAAATTACCGTTTATTTCTTTATTCAAACTATAATGGAATATCATCGCTAATAATAATGATACAAACTGTCCTATGACTGTTGCCCAGGCAGCACCGGCAACTCCCATTTTTAAAGGGAAGATAAATATATAGTCTAAAACTATATTTGTTAATGCCCCTGTTATCTGTGCTATAGTAGAAAGCATCGTCTTTCCTGTAGATTGTAGAAATCTTTCATATACTGAATAACCTATAGCACCTAAAGATAAGCAAGAACAAATTTTTAGATAAGTCGTTCCCATAGAAATGACTTGTTCATTGCCATTAGCAAATAAGCTAATAAACCACTTCGATCCTACAAGACCAAATAATAAGAATATAATAAATATACATATACATAAGAAAATACCATTTCCAGCAATTTTATTTACTTTCTTACTATCTTTCTCTCCTAAACTTTTAGAAAGAAGTGCATTTAATCCTACCCCTGTTCCTACTCCGATAGCAATAATTAATATTTGGATAGGAAATGCTAGTGTCAATGCTTGATTGGCAAGTGCTCCACTTTCACCCATATTAGTTACAAAAATACTATCGACTACATTATATAATGCCTGTAATACCATCGATATAATCATCGGTAATCCCATTTTCCAAAACAGTTTTTTCATTGGTACTCTAGACATTTTATTATCTTTTGTTTCTTTCATCATATATTCCTCCTTTTTAGCAAAAAATAATGTGTAAGTCCATTTCAACTGGATTTACACATCACTGTTACTCATTGATTATTCTATATTTTATTCGCGAACAAGATGAAGTATAACACTTTTTTTAAAAAAATGTAAGTTTTTTTTAGATGGGATACATTTGGTGTGAAAAATTAGTAAAAATGTAGCACAATGTTATCAACGGGAGTTGGTAGTCCCAGCCTAGCTTCGGCGACCTAGTAATAGGTAATGACAAAAAATGGAAGAAAGTATTGCCTAATCAAAGATTGCTTCTACCAAGCAGAACTTATCTTTTAGATAGGTTCTCTTTTCTTAGGAAGTATAATGATGCGAAAATTAATAAATGCGTATGATTTAAGGTATAAGTTAAAAACTCAGACATACTAATATATCCATGACATTAAATAATTTATAAAAAGTGTGTTTGCAAAAAAGAAAAGCCCTTAAATAAAGGCTTTAAATACTTAATGG
>CAZIUY010000102.1:0-3161 GCA_964542625.1 uncultured Muribaculaceae bacterium
AAAAAAACTTGCAAAATATAAATTAATATGGCAGAATATAGGGCATTGAAAGGAAGGATACACATGGGTAACATGAATTACGAGGAAGAAGAACTAAAAAGGAAAAAATATGAAATCGAGCAGGAAATATTATATCTTAAGGACAGACAAGAACAACTAAAAAATTATTTATGGAATGCACAATCAGACGAAAAAATTTGGGAAATGTACCATGCTGTGCAAAATGCAATAGTAAAGAAATTATGGGAGTTGAAACAATATGATTCCTCTTTACCGATGGAGGATTCGGTGGAAGCGTACCTTCAAAATTTACAATATTATTATCAAAAGCATGAAGAGCCAAAGCCAGTAATCAATTGGAAATATTATTTAGGAATTGATGATAATAGAAATCCGAATTTGCGTTCGGCACGTAGAAATATTGTAAAGAAGGATGATGGTACATATAGCAATCTAGAGGCATATTCAAAACCTGAAATGAAAACAGAAATCCTTATAGATGCAAATGGATGTGAGGTAGACTTAACCCTAAATGCGTTTTTATGGCAATGTCAGTACTTACTACCATATACGCAATTAAGAGTTGGTTGGTTTAATGACAAGTTTTATGGTTGGCATGAAATCAAATCATTAGAAGATATAGAAAAGAATCTAGGAACGTTTGATAAATGGGGAGGTGCTACAGACTTTAATATTCCATTCGATACTTTTTCAGAGGATGCCGATAAGAAAGTTATATTCACTGGAGTGTATGGAAGTAATTGGCATATTCGTGGTCACATTCCAGATAGATCACTTGATGCAATATGGCTAGTTTATAGTGGATATGAAATTCATCCTAAAGGTGGAATAGTTAAAGAAGTACCTATAGAAATAATCGAAAATATGGATGGAATATACGAACGTGTACTATGGGAAAAAGATCAAAAGAAGTACATATATCGCCCTGGGGAAGAATTACCATGGGTGCTTAGGTAAGTCTATGTTTGCAAGTCAAACATAGACTTTATTTATTGGTATTTAAGTTTTAAGTTATAATGGTAAAACTTCTTTTGTTGATATTTTTTACGAAGATAGTATAATTATGAGTAGGGAGCATATATGAAAAAGGAAAAAACAATAAAGACAGGTTATTTAATTATTTTAGAAATACCAATTAATATAACCGAGGTGTTCACAATGTAAACATTATTAGAGGGTATTATGAAGAAAGATAAGAAAAATATAATTATGTGTATAATCCTTGGTGTAATAACTTGTATTTACACTATACTAGTAGCTACGTTCGATATCGAACCTATTGGTCCACTAGAATCTAAAGTAGGATTCTCGACCTTGAATAAGTTCGTCTTCGACTTAACTGGAAATATTTCGCTTTGGGAGTATATTTCTGATATCTTAGTTGGTATATCCATCTTAGTTGCACTTACCTTTATAATCTTAACTATATATCAATTATATAAGAGAAAAAGTATAAAAAGAATCAACAAAGAATTAATATGGATGATGATATTCTATTTTCTAGTTGGTATTATCTATATAATATTCGAAAGAGTAATAATCAATTATCGTCCTATCTTAGTAGATGACATCTTAGAAGTATCATTTCCATCGAGTCATACTCTCATTGGAACATTCCTATGTAGTAGTGCTATTTTAGTAAATAAAAGACTATTTACTAATAAAAAAATAAAATATATAAACATCATATTGACAATAATCATGATTTTAATTCCTATAACTCGTTTGTTATCAGGGGTACATTGGTGTTCAGACATAATAGGAGGGATTTTATATTCGAGTCTATTATTAGCGTTGTTTAAGATGTGTTTAGATAAAATTAGAAAGAAGGAAAAATAATATGTTAGAAAACAAAGTTGCTATAATTACAGGGGGAACTAGGGGGATAGGTTTAGAAACTGTCAAAGTATTCTTAGAAAATGAATCTAAAGTAATCTTATTTGGTTCTAAAAAAGAAACGGTCGATAAAGCACTAAGTGAATTAGAGAGTCAAGGATACAAAGTAGAAGGGTATGCTCCTAACTTACTAGACGAAGAATCTATTAAAGATGTAGTAGAAAAGATACTTAAAACTTATGGAAAAATAGATATACTAGTCAATAATGCTGGTATAAGTGCTAATAAAAAAATAGAGGATACGACTTTAGAAGAATTTTCTAATATCATGGATATTAACGTCTTAGCCATGTTTAATATGACAAAGGCGGTAGTTCCTATTATGAAGACAAATGGTGGGGGAGTCATATTAAATACGAGCTCTATGGTAAGTATTTATGGTCAACCAGCTGGAGTAGGTTATCCTACGAGTAAATTTGCTGTCAATGGTCTAACTAAATCTCTTGCTAGAGAACTAGCAAGTGATAATATACGCGTCAATGCTGTAGCACCTGGTATCATCAATACAGATATGGTTTCTAGTCTACCAAAAGAGATGATCGAACCATTAATTAAAACTATACCTTTAGGGAGAATAGGAGAACCAAGAGATATTGCAAATGCATTCCTATTCTTAGCAAGTGATTTAGCATCATATATTACTGGTACTATACTGTCAGTAGATGGTGCTGCAAGGAGTTAAATATGGCAAGTATTTTAAGAAATTTATCATATGGTATTTATGTCGTATCATCTAAGTTAGATTCAAGTGTTGGTTGTATTGCTAATAGTGTTACCCAAATAACTAGTAATCCTAAGATAGTATCGATTAGTATCAATCACGATAATTATACTAATGAAATTATAAAGAAAACTAATACATTTGCAGTTTCTATTTTAAGTGAAAAAGTCGATCCCAATATTATTGGAACCTTTGGATTTAAAAGTAGTAGGGATATCGATAAATTTGCTAATATCGAACATGAATATTTAGATGGTAATCCTGTAGTGATGGATTCTATTGGTGCTTTTTCTTGTAAAGTAATAAATACTATCGAAACACCTACACATACTATATTTTTAGGAGAAGTTACGGATGAAAAGAATTATAAAGACGAAGTTCCTATGACATATAAATACTATCGAGAAACTATAAAAGGTAATAGTCCTAAGAACGCTCCAACTTATGAAGAAGAAAGTAGTAAAGGTGTTACTGTCTGGCGTTGTCCAGTATGTGGTTATGAAATAGAAATAGACGAGTTACC
>CAZIUY010000103.1:0-3153 GCA_964542625.1 uncultured Muribaculaceae bacterium
GCAGGGTCTCAAGCAAGGTAGTAAACAAAAATGCGTCGAAGTAGCCCAAAAGATGAAACAACGGGGTCACTCATTAAATGAAATTTGTAGTATTTTAGATGAATCCCCTCAAGAAATAAATGATTGGTTAGAGTGATGATATTTTGAAAGAATTAATATGGTAAGTTTTAATAAATAGAGAAGAGATTCTTTATTTTTTTATACTACTCATCCAAAAATTTTTTTCAAAAACCAGTAAAAAGTGCTTGAAATACTTAGGAAATTCCGCTATAATGAATACTGGTTTGACTGCTTAGATGTGCGAGGTTGCTGATACGCCACGATAAGTTGACAGATAAAGTTGGATATCAGGTAATTCACACGGAGCAAGTTTATGCTAGATGTAAACGAAAGGAGGACATGCAAATGTCAAATAACAAAATCCGTATTAGACTAAAAGCATACGACCATAGATTATTGGACGCAGCTTGCGGGAAGATACTAGAAACTGTTAAAAGAACTGGGGGAGAAGTATCAGGACCTGTTCCACTTCCAACTGAAATCGAGAAGATTACAGTATTGAGAGCGGTACATAAATATAAAGATTCTCGTGAGCAATTCGAAAGACGTACTCATAACAGACTTATCGATATTAAAAACCCTAGTAAGGAAACAATCGATGCTATGGGAAGATTAGATTTACCTAGTGGTGTCGGTATCGAAATCAAAACTAAATAAAGAAAGACGGAGGAAAAATGAAAAAAGGAATCTTAGGTCGTAAAGCCGGAATGACTCAGGTCTTTACGAAAGAAGGAAAAGTTATTCCTGTAACTGTAGTTGAAGTCAATACTAACGTCGTTACGCAAATTAAAACTATAGAGAACGATGGTTATGAAGCAATTCAACTTGGTTATATGGATAAAAAAGAGAAGAATGCTACTAAAGCTTCTATCGGTCATGCTAAAAAAGCAAATACAAATCCTAAGCGCTTCTTAAAAGAAATCAGAGACGTAAATGTTGCTGATTATGCGCTAGGTCAAGAATTAAACGCTAGCGTATTCGCACCTGGCGAAATCGTCGATGTTACAGGTACATCTAAAGGAAAAGGTTTCCAAGGTGTCATCAAAAGACATGGACAAAGTGAGGGACCAAAGACTCATGGTTCTAGATATCATAGAAGACCAGGTTCCATGGGAACTATGCGTCCAATGCGTGTCCTTAAAGGTAAAAAACTTGCTGGACATATGGGTGGCGAGACAGTCACTGTCCAAAATCTTGAAATTATCGAAGTTAACGAAAATGAAAATTACATTTTAGTTAGTGGAAATATTCCAGGACCAAAAAATTCTTTAGTTTTAATCAGATCTGCAGTTAAAGGAGGGAATGTTACTCCAAAAGAAATAGTTTCATTCGAAGAAAATGTTTCTAATAATACTTGTGATGCTTCCAGTGAAGCAGAACCAACAGAATCCATAACAATAGAAACAGAAGAAAAAGAAACTATAGTGGAGAATACTCCAGCAGAAACAGAAGAACCTAAAGAAGAGGAAGTAAGCACAAGTGCTGAACCCGAAACCACTGAAGAAAAGGCAGAAGCCTAGTATTCTAGGGAGGAGAAATATTCATGAAAAAAATGAACGTAATTAATCTCAAAGGTGAAGATGTTAAAGAATTAAAACTAAACGAGAGTATTTTTGGAATCGAACCTAACGATATAGTTTTAAAGAAAGCTTTAAGACTTCAATTAGATTCATTAAGACAAGGAACAGCAAAGACAAAAACTAGAAGTGAAGTTTCTGGTGGTGGACGCAAACCATACAGACAAAAAGGTACTGGTAATGCTCGTCAAGGTTCTATTCGTGCTACACAATATAGACATGGTGGTATCGTATTTGGACCAACTCCAAGAAACTATGGATTTAAAACAAATCGTAAAGAAAGAGTTTTGGCTTTAAAATCTGCATTATCTTATAAAGTTATGGATAACGAGCTCATCGTCGTCGATAAGTTCGATATGAAAGATATGAAGACAAAGTCAGTTAAAAATTTAATCAAAACATTAAAGTTAGAAGGTAAAGTTTTGTTCGTCACTAATGACGACGCAGAAAATCTATATATGGCAACTCGTAACTTAGGTTATGTAGATACTATTATGGTTGATGACTTAAATGTTTTAGATATCATAAGCTCAGATACTATCGTATTTGATGAAGATGCGATTAAATCATTAGAGGAGGCGTTTAACTAATGCACTATGGAGATATAATCATTGCACCAGTTATTACTGAAAAGTCTAGTGTAGTTACTAGCGATGGTAAAACTTACGTGTTTAAGTGCAATAAAAATGCTAATAAATTTCAAATCAAAGATGCAGTAGAAAAAGCTTTCAATGTTAAAGTAGAAAAAATTACTACATTAAATACTAAAGCTAAAGATAAACGCGTCGGAAGATATACTGGAAAAACGAAGACTTATAAGAAAGCTTATGTCACTTTAGTTGATGGTGACAAAATAGAATTATAATAGGGAGGAAAAGATTATGGCAATTAAAAAATATAAGCCTACCACGAATGGTAGACGTGGAATGTCGACACTTCAAAATGAAGAAATTACTACGAGTACTCCCGAAAAGAGTTTGCTAGTTTCTAAAAGTAAATCTGGTGGACGTAATAATTCAGGGAAAACGACAGTAAATCATATTGGTGGAGGTGCTAAGCAAAAATATCGTGTAATCGATTTCAAGAGAAATAAACATGGTATTCCTGCTCGAGTTGCAACTATCGAATATGATCCAAATAGAAGTGCTAATATTGCATTACTTATATATAAGGATGGAGAAAAACGTTATATTCTCGCACCTAAAGATTTGAAAGTCGATATGATAGTCGAGTCTGGTGAGAATGTCGATATCAAAGTCGGTAATGCATTACCTCTTTCTAATATCCCAGTTGGTACAGTCGTACATAATGTAGAACTCAAACCTGGTAAGGGTGGAGAACTTGCAAGAAGTGCTGGTGCTAGTGCTCAGATAATGGGTAGAGAAGGTAAATATGTTCTCTTACGTTTACAAAGTGGAGAAATGAGAAAAGTATTAGGTACTTGTATGGCTACTATCGGAGTAGTTGGTAATGAAGATTATGAGTTAGTAAATATCGGTAAAGCTGGTAGAAAGAG
>CAZIUY010000104.1:0-3136 GCA_964542625.1 uncultured Muribaculaceae bacterium
CTTCATTGACAGTACCATTACATCTATAAGTATTTTCATTTTCTTCAGGAGTTTCTGGAGATGCATTATAGGTTCCATCTGCACTGTAACAACATGATTTGGTTGGGTCACATTTTGCTGTCGTTGTGACGTCATCACCGATTATCTTGACTATACCAAATCCATAACCATTATATAGTTCTGCCATAGTAGAAAGGGATGCTGTAACTTGACTAGCACCTAGTATCTTCCCATCAGTATTATTTGTCTTCATATTATTGATATAAGCACTTGGTAGTCCAGCACCACCTAGTTTTGGAGAACTTCCTTTTGTAGAAAGATAATATGCTCCTGCTTTCAAAGTAGTATATATGTTCCAAGTATTACCGTCGTTTTGCCATCTGTATATTGGTTCAAAAATTATACGATAATTACTCATAAAAGCCCAATCACTAGGGTTGTTTTGCATAGATGTTTTTAATGCATTCCAACTGTTTATATTAAGCGGTGTAACATTATTCCAAAACGTACTTTTTTCTGTTGCATCCCACTGACTATTAATACTCCAAAATGCATATAAAATTTTATAAAATGCATTCGATGGACCATCAGAGCCTTGCAATTTGGTGAGCAATGCGTTGGCATCAAAATTTAACATATTTTGATTTGGCCCTAACTGAAATTCATATTTCCCAAGACCAATATCCTTTTGCTCTTTTACATCGGCACTAAAACACGCAGTTGAATTATACGATGAAGAGTATAACTGACCATATACACAGCTAGAACTGTAATTGTTATATCTATTCATACCTTCAGTATATCTATAAGTATCTGCTAAATAATAAAATGCAACATAATGTGGATTGCCCTCACTATCGAAGCGAACTAAATTTATTTTTATTCCAGGTGATAAGCCTAGGCAATAACCGCCATTACAAGAAGAATCACTTCCACCCCCACTTGAAGCACTAGCTCCACTGATATCGAAAGATACCGATGTTCCAGAAGCAGCAGTGCTACCTAAAAACACGAAAAAAGAAAGTATAAATAATACTATTGACAAAATATATTTAGAAAATAGTCTTAATTTATAATACTTCACTTTCTCTTTTCCTCCTTTTTTTAATAATAATGAATATCATTAATATAATAATTACAATTAAAATTATGATAAATGCTATTAATCTAATATTCGGTTTATTTTCTGTATCATTAGTACCACTATTTTGTGTAGATGATGATGTCCCATCAGACCAAACATTACTCGTATTAGTTGGGTCATATGATGGCACTTTAACTTGATATGTATAAACAGGTTCTTCACAGTCTTCATTATAGAAACTAAAGTCATATACTCCACCATCTAGGAATGCATACATATTAAATGGTGCTACAACATAATTACCTTTAGATGTAATCGATAAATAAGTATCATCCGGTACGTTAGAAAGTGTTAATTTTACTTTATTAGATACATCTATTTCTTCACCGGTGATTCTATTAGTAAATGTACTTCCCTCACTCATAATTTCATAATCGATAGAGATATTTTGTAATTCTTCTCTTAAATTATTTATTTTCTCTTGACTACACTCTTCCATAGCAAATATATTCGGTACCATAATAAGAGATAATATTAAGGTAAAGAGGATTTTCTTAATACTCATAACTTCCACCCCGATTTCTTATTATGATGTCTAATGACGATAAATACTATGATAGATATTACTATTAGACTAATAAATATAGTTAAATATAACTTCCAGTTATTTTTAACTATCGTACTGATGTTTTGTTCTTCTATACTCGAGGAATTATTTTGATTATTCGCTGATATTTTACTTAAAAATTCATCAGTAGAAAGACTAAAATCAGTACCAACAAATTTTTGACAATAATAGATATTACTATTTTGACAGTAAGTATATTCACTAAAAGCATTATATCTAGGTTGTGTCTGTTTGATGGTTCTAAATTTAGAACCATGGCACTCATCTACCGCAGCATTTACTGTTAGAACATAATTATGTATCGTACCAAAATCATTACTTCTAAATGTATATATACCATCAGTAGTCATATCACTAGTTATGTCATAACTAGTCTCTAATGTATTGTCTTCTAAAGTTACATATATTTCAGGTACTATATTATATATAGAGAATATAAATGTATAATTAGGTATTTTATATGTCGTTTCATCACTTCCGATAGTAAGTGCCTTATATTGACTATTATCCTCTATTTCATAATCTATTTTGACATAATTTGCAAGTAAGCTAATTTCTTTTTTGGTACTCGTAGAGCATGAGTCAGCAAGAACTTGAGTAAAATTAATACTTAAAAGTAAAGTAAACAATATTAAATAAATAATACTTTTTTTCATCTTGTCACCTACTCTATAAACCATTATAGCATAGCATTTTAAATTTTTAAAGAAAAAGTTACAACTGATAGCTAGCCCGAATGGAGTGCTAGACTTTCGAATTGTAACAAAGTTTTTAGTTAATAATAGTTTTATTTAGTAGTCTAAATATTTTCCTAGTAAATTTTATTAATTCTTTATAGAACTAAAAGAAGACTCTACACATGAGTCTATTTTAGTTTTACCATATAAATAACTTTTTAGAAGATTAAGAGTTATTTTTTTTATTAGTTAGTGGTATGGTGGCAACGAATATTTCGTCATCTTTAAATGATGGTTCTCCCCCACCACTATATATTTTAGTATATTTGGCTATTTTTTTAATACCAGAACCTAATTCGTCAGCAAGACCTATTTCTTTAAAGAAACCAGCGATTTTAGGATTCTTGGGATATGGTGAAAAGTTATTTAAGTCTATAAAGCCGATGGTTCTAGGTTTATTAGCATTTTCTGTAATCACACTATCTCGTGTAATTATTAATCTAGCTGGATATGGATTTGAATATTCTCGATGTATTAGGAGATTAGTACATAACTCCCTTGCAATCACGTCTCTTACATTTATTCTTTGGTCATCTTCGATATAAAATTTATCATTTAAGTGTTTTTTGATAAAATCTGTTAATCGCACGTATGAATCTAATAAATTAGTTCTGATGTCATCACGATCATCATATCTCTCCACATCTTCTATTTTTAAAATAGCATCGGTTCTATAATACGATAATG
>CAZIUY010000105.1:0-3068 GCA_964542625.1 uncultured Muribaculaceae bacterium
AAAAATATCGTATTTACCAGCAAAAAATTACAATCCATCTAGGATTGTAATGAAAATCATAATTAATTTTTAATACTTGCATTAATGAATCCTTCAAAGAGAGGATGTGGTCTAGTTGGACGACTCTTAAATTCTGGATGGAATTGACAAGCAATAAAGAATTTCTGACTAGGAATTTCTACTATTTCTACTAAATTAGCTTCTTCATTAATTCCTGAGAATACCATACCTTTTTCTTCTAAAAGTTCTTTATACTTATTATTAAATTCATAACGGTGACGATGACGTTCGAGAATATGATTAGTCTTATATAATTTAAAGGCAAGTGTATCTTTTTTAATAGTACATTCATAATTACCGAGTCTTAGTGTACCTCCCATATTAATGACAGACTTTTGTTCTGCCATCAAGTCGATGATAGGTTCTTTAGTTGCGGCATCAAATTCTCTAGAATCAGCATCCTTTAATCCACAAGCATTTCTTGCAAATTCTATGACAGCAAGCTGCATACCGAGACACAACCCTAAGAAAGGAATATCATTTTGACGAGCATAAGCAATAGCTTTAATCTTACCTCTTATACCTCTCGTACCAAATCCTCCTGGGACTATAATACCTTTTGAGTTTTTAAATACTTTCTTGAGGTCGACATCACTTTCTTCTAGAGATTCACTATCGACCCAGTTTATATTTATCTTAGTATCGAACTTGTATCCAGCATGACGAAGAGATTCTGCGACGGATATATAAGCATCATGTAATTCGACATATTTACCTACTAGGGATATTTCAATTTCTTTAGAAAGATTATCTGTCGTATGAACTAAGTCTACCCAATATTTTAAATTAGCTGGTTTAATATCCATCTTAAATTGACGTAATATGATTTCATCGATTCCCTGATCATGATATGCTAGTGGTATTTTATAAATATTTTCTACATCTAGGGATTCTATGATGTTTTCTTTTGGTAAATCACAGAAGAGTGATATTTTATCTTTGATAGTATCTCCTAAGGGAATAGGTGCACGACATACTAAGGCATCGGGATTTATTCCCATATTTCTTAAATCTCTAACACTATTTTGTGTCGGTTTAGTCTTTAATTCATTCGATCCATAAAGATATGGAATTAGTGTCGTATGGACGAAGAAAGTTTCTTCTTTTCCTTGCTCATATCTAAACTGTCTTAAGGCTTCGATAAATACTTGAGATTCAATATCACCGACAGTACCACCAATTTCTGTAATTATAAAGTCTGCCTTGGATGTCTTAGTTGCTTCATAAATTTTAGCTTTAATTTCGTTAGTAACATGAGGTATCATTTGGACAGTAGAACCTAAAAATTCTCCTTTTCTTTCTTTATCGATGACTGATGCATATATTTTACCAGTTGTAATATTCGATGAATAGTTTAACTCTTCATCGATGAATCTCTCATAATGACCTAAATCTAAGTCTGTCTCACAACCATCAAACGTTACGAAGACTTCACCATGTTGGACTGGATTCATCGTTCCTGGATCGACATTTATATAAGGATCGAACTTTTGCATGAAGACTTTATATCCCCTTGCTTTTAATAAAAGAGCAATCGATGATGCGGTAATACCCTTACCCAATCCAGAGACTACTCCTCCTGTTACAAATACGTATTTTGCCATACTTAAATCCTCCTTCTTATATTCAACATCATACTTAATTACAGTATACATATTACGATTTTTAGTGTCAAGAAATTTTTAAAAAAGACTATTAGATGATTACTAGTAGTCTATTTAAGTTAAAGTTTAAATACTTCTGTTGGATTATTTTCTAAATTATTCTGATTATTGACAGTTTGTACTGGACTTTCGATATTCGTCGGTTTAATGATCTTTAGTTCACTTGCTTTCACACTTGTACTTGGTGTTTTTACTGGCTCTTTAGAAGCGGGTTCTATGTTTGGTTTTACTTCTTGTATAGTCCCAGCAGTATCTTTGCTTCCTTCTATAGTCGCTGGTCCTACTTTGTTCTTCTTGTGTTTTTTCTTCATGATGACTAATAATAGTACGATTAATAATACTAATAGAATTATCACGATATAAATCCAATAATCCATGATATTAAATACTCTCTTTACTGTAATTTTATAATCTTTAGTAGATTCATCTTCTGCCGTAACACGTATCGTAATTACAGAGCCATCATCTAAGTTAGAATTACCTACGATGGCATAAGTTGCTAGTTCACTTTCGGTTTCAACTTGGATATTCAATATACTTTCTTTACCTATTTCTAATGTATAATTCGTGATAGAAGGGTCAAAGTTTAGAGTATATCCAGCGACTATGATAGATGCAAGATAATTATTATCGGATTTTGGTTCTAAGCGATTGACGATAATATTATATACTTTTGTATTACCACTTTCGTTCATTAAAGTAATAGCAATGACGTTTTCTCCTTCTTTTAAGTTATTTACATTTTCACTAATTTCAAAGGTAACACCTTCTAATACTGTAGGAGTAATTTTTAAGGAAGTAACATCATTTTCGACATCTATAGTATAATTATAAGTAGTAGGTGAAAATGTAAAGTCATCTAATCCTTCGATAGTTAAACCACTTAGTATTAAGTTATCTTCTACTATCTTATTTTCTTCTAAACTGTTTTCTGTAGTTTCTTCTATATTATTATTTTCTTGTGGTGTATCATTTTCGGCGATGGCAGTAGATAATTCTTTAAATTTTACAAAGTAGGTATATATACCATATCCACAGGCATTACCATCGACTTTTAATTGGACAACATCACTAGTCGAAACTTTTCCTGGTCTATAACCATCGACCCATGTATAATTAGTAGAACCTGTCAGAATAACTTCTTTTGTCCCAGAGGGAATAGTTACTAAGAAGTTTGAATCATCTAGTACTGTAACAGTCCCTATATTACTTTTTAATTCATTGATTTCTCCGCAAGCATACACATCGACATACATAGATATGATGATACTTAATAAAATAGCTAAAACATATTTTCTTTTCATGATACCCACTTCCCTATTCTTTATTGATTATAACATAATA
>CAZIUY010000106.1:0-3014 GCA_964542625.1 uncultured Muribaculaceae bacterium
ATCGATAAAAAGGACTATTTTAAGTCCTTCATCATATTTTTAGCATCATTTATTAATATTTGGGCTTTGACAGGCCTGTGGTGCATAAAATATACTGACCCACCTATACCACTCATCAATCCTAAACTTAATCCTAAAAGCATAAATGTTCCATTCTTATTAGAATTTTTCATAATCTATTCTCCTAACTATTCTTAGTATGTGAAGAAGTTTTTATTTTATGCATAAGTGTACTTTCTAAATTAGTCTTTCTATTTAGACTATAGTCATTATTGACACCCATATAAAATGCTTTTGGATTACCGAGTAAGGTAAGACTCTTTTTAGCACGGGAAATACCCGTATATAATAGTTTATTATAGAGCATTCTTCCATAATTCATCGTAATTGGCATGATGACATGGTCGAACTCACTACCTTGAGCTTTATGAACAGTAATAGCGTAAGCGTGTCTTAAGTTTATGATATCATCTCTTTTATAGAAGACAGCATTACCATAAAAATTGACGACTAAAAGTTTATCTTTATCATTAGGATTAACCTCTACGATATAACCTATATCTCCATTATATATATTCTTATCAGGATCATTTACGAGTTGTAAGACTTTATCCCCTACTCTATAAATGACGTCTCCCATCTTAATTTCATATTTTTCTTGGGACTTGGGATTAAATAATTCTTGTAAGACGACATTCAAATTATCTATCCCATTTTCACCCTTATACATAGGTGCTAAAACTTGTATATTATTTATATCTATACCTTTCTTGATAGATAATTTACATATTTCTTTGATAGTCGCTTTTACTTCAGAATTATCGACCGTCAGGAAGACAAAGTCATCTTTTCTAGCAATCGATTCTTCTTCTAAATCGTGATTCTTAATACTGAGACATAAGTAGGGAATAGAAGAATCGACTCCTTGACGATAAATTTCTTTTAAAGGAACGTGATTGAATAATTCACTTGAAATAAGATCAGTTAGAATTAAACCTGGACCGACACTAGGAAGTTGGTTATCATCGCCAACTATAACTAAACGAACATGATTGGTTATACCTTTTAATAGAGCATCGAAGACTTCTGTATCGACGATCGATGCTTCATCGACGATTATTAATTTCTCTGTATGTTTGTTGTATTCATTGTATTCGAATTTATCAGTGTTTTTATCCCATTTTAAATAGCGATGAATAGTCATAGCGGGTAAGTTAGTCGCTTCCATAAGACGTTTTGCTGCTCGTCCTGTTGGAGCAAGAAGGGCTATTTCTTTAAGAGCAGCGTCTTCACTACTTTCGTGATTGTCGATATATAATCCAGCGATAGCTCTTATGATAGTCGTCTTACCTGTCCCAGGACCACCTGTAATAATCGTAATATTCTCACTTAGAGCGGTCTTAATCGCTTTTCTTTGGTCTTCATTATAAGTAACTTTATTAGCATTTTCAAATCTATTTAAAGCACTTTCTAGGTCTTGATTCTTATTTACTTTTTGATTATTTATTTCTAAAATACTCTTAGCTATATTATCTTCCATCTTATAATAATTATATAAGAAGTATTTATCGCCATCTATTTTAATCTCATGACTTTTATTTAGTTTCAAAGTAAATGTATCTAATTCTTCATCACTTATGACGATATTAAAATTCAATAAGTATTCTCTTATTTCTTCTTTATAAGAAAATGTATCACCATTATTAAAAGAAAGATTCCTCATGCTCTCTAAAATACAAGCTTCTATTCTCTTATCATTCGTCGTATCATATAGATTGAAGTATACTTTATCTAATGTCTTAAATTCTACTTCATTGATGAGACTATAGATATCATCTTCGATAATACCCTTGATACTCGTACCATACACATTTAAGAGTATCATCGCTTCTTTCATAGAAAAACCTAGTTTAGTTAAATATAAGATAATTTCATCACTATTTTGATACTTCATGATGGAGTTATAGATACTATCCATCTTTTTTTCAGTCATCTTATTTACTTGCATGAGAACATTTTTATCTTCTTTGATCTTTTTTAGAGCATCTTCCCCTAGTACTTTGACGATATCTTGGGCAGTCTTTGCTCCACATCCTTTGACGAGAGGAGAAGATAAAAAATCAATGACAGCATCTCTACCGACTGGTTCTAAGTGTTCGTAAGATGATACTTGAAACTGTAAACCATATTTTCCACTATCGGAGTATACTCCATGAAACATATAATTTTCATCTATCATGAGGTCATAAAAATAACCTGTAAAGGTAATTGTGTGATTTACTGTCGATTCTTTGATATCATCACTGGCATCCTTGACACGCAAAAGTCCAACTTTATAACCATTTCCATTAGATGCTTCAAATATTAAGTGTTTGAACTTTCCCGTTATGTATTCCATTATGCATTCTCCTTTATATATGGTATTTTATCATAAGAATATCTTTAAGTATAGTATTTAGGCATAAATAGAATGGTTAATATCTTGTAATTCTTCATACTCAGTCGTACCATTTATAATATATATATTATATTTTTCTGAAGTAACTATGATAGCACTACTACCTAAACTAAGTTTTTCTTCAGTGTCTTTTGCTAAATTTTGAAGTGTGACTAAGTATTCATTTTTTACTGCATCATCGACATTATCATTATCGTGAAAATGCAAATAATTAGTTACAAACGAACCATATATACTATTCTTGTCTATTTCTGTTTCTTGTGTTGGATTACCATATAAAATAGACCTATAATACGCCCCTCCAGTAGTACTACTATCTTTTGCCATGGTGGCTATATTAGAATTAAATAAGTAATCATAAAAGTAACTTTCTAAAATAGATATTTCTTTATCGAGACTAGACTTTTCCATAATAATTTCTACTTTTAGTACTTGACCAGGATAGATTATATCTTTATTAGACATATTATTGAGGGCACATATTCTCTTGATGGTATTACCACAATCTTGAGCAATGGAACTTAAAGTATCTCCATTTTGAACTGTATATTCTGAA
>CAZIUY010000107.1:0-2999 GCA_964542625.1 uncultured Muribaculaceae bacterium
TGGTTTATTAGAAAATGTGCTTTCCCATCGATAACATCTATTAAAGATAATGCGGCTAGTATCAAGAAATTTTATAAATGTATGTGTGAGCATGGAATGGTGAATAAAGAGGATTATGACTTTTTAAGTAAGTCGATAGATGACAATATGAATACTTTTTATGCTTCATATAATAAATATTATAATACTAAGTGGGAAGATTTCTTTTAAGTATCAAAGAATACTTGAATTACTAAACATTTATGAGTTTAAAAAATGAATCTACTTATAGAAAGTAGACTCAAAGAGAGTTTAATAAATAATCCCATTAGAATTAGCAAGTAAGTTCGATTACTTTCTTTAAGATATCGCCATATTTTCCTAATGCCGTTTCGCCCTCATTTACGAGGAAATCATCAAATGATATGGTACTGGGTTCTTCTATATTTTTTCCATCTTTATTCGTTATAATTGTTCCCTTTATTTTGCCAGAACCTTCTTTAAATAATTCGAGTGTTTCCCTGGCATCTACTTTAACTAAACCTAAAACTTCATCTGTATCGAAAGCAAAATCACTTATATCACTTTCAAAATCACAGACATAGACATTGGCAAAAGCTCTATCTCTAAAGGGTTTACCATTTTTTATCTTGTCCATTTTAAATTTTACGACATCGACTAGAACGCATCCATCGATAGAAATATCTATACCTATTTCTTCTTTGATTTCACGTTTAAAACCATCTTTGATATTTTCACCTGATTTGATGTGACCCGATGCCGTCGTATAGTACGTGCCTTCGTCTTTTCTTATTTGAAAATAGATATGTCCTAATTTATCATAAAGCCAACAATGAACTGTATTGTGCCAAAGAGCATCTCTATGAACGATATCTCTAGTTTCCTTCCCCTTATAATTACCTTCTTCATCATAATAATCTAAATATTCCATTTTCTTACCTTCTTTCTTATGTATTATATCAATTAGAATCTTTAAAGTCTATTAAAAGGTATACAAATTCATTTCATTTATACTTGCTAGAAGACTTTTTAAATGTTAGAATTAACTTATAAGAATTTTAAAAAATTACATATGAGGAGGATAAGATATGTATTATTTTTTATTGCTTTTAGCATATTCATTAATAGCGATTCTTGCTGCTAGACCAATATGGGCTTTTGTGGGAATAATATCATTTGGTAGTAGTTATGACCCAGCCGTCATAGGGGATTTTTCTTATATAAAAGTTCCACTCATCATCTTTGTAGTCATTTCAATACTAATCGGTATCATAAGTAAGTGTCATTATAGTTACTATTTTGATGAAACATTACGCGATGCACTACCAGAGCTGAAAGGTAAGATAATCCGTAGGTATCTTTGCGTTATGATTATGGCGTTTGCAATGGGCTTGTTTTATAAGTCGGATACTGAGTTAGGTTATTTAGCCGATGTCCAGTCTGGTCTTGGACTAGGTAAAACGATTATTCTGTTTGTATCCATGCTCGTAGTGGGCTCATGTCTATGTCTCGGTAGATTATTATTCATAAGAAAAAAGAAAGCCGCAGTATTCGAACATTATGACAGTAAAGATTTATTTTCTCGTAAAGAAAAAGATTATAGAAACTTTACTGATGAAGAATTATTTCCAGTACTTATGAAGAAGACACCATCTAAACGTTTAAAAGGGTCTTTAGAAGAAGATTATAAAGAAGAAGTAATTGCTCTAGGAGATAAATACCTAAAGGATTATCGTAAATGCAAAAGTATTTATAAACCGGAGGAGTATACGAGCTATAAGGATTTATGCCGCTCGGCAAGTCGTAATTATTGTTGGGGACCAGCGAACGAGTGGTTAAATGAAAAACTTAAGAATCCTGAAAAGATAGATTCATTCCCAGAAGCCAATATACCTCTCGGTAGTGCTATAATAGAGTGTTCCTTTTCGACACCCAATATAGATGCTGTGTCAAAGTTAGAATCAGAGCGTCGGGCTGTAAATGCTGCTCTCGATATGTGGAGAGAAGATCGTGATTCTAAAGAAAGAGCATTCAATGCAGCCTTATCACAAAATTTAATGACAGAAGAAGAAATGTATCTTAGTGGTAAAATGAGCGAAAGCACTTATATGGAAGGACGTTTCCAACGTGATGTCGATGAAGACGAGGCAAGAAGAAAAATCGAGGGTGAAATTTATAGTAATGATTATGACTTATTTAATGTGACCTCTTTTAGTGATAGCGTCGATTTATCATTAGATTACTTTAGTTCTCTTGGATGGTTTATCGATTTAGTAAGAGAGGACTGGAATGAGCGAGGAACGAGAAGCAAAGGGTTAGGTATTCCGAGATTTTATCAAATGCTATGGCCTGTATACGTTGTGGGACATAATGAAAACAATAGTAGTCCCGAGAATTTCAAAATCGCACGTCAAAGTTTCCTTATTGCAATCGGCTTTGCAGTCTTATTCATCATCATGAAATTAGTAACGGATGTAACGTCAGAGAGTGAAGGACTCTTGGTTATAATAAGCCCATTCTTAGTTCTAATTGGCCTTGGTGCAGCTTTAATTGCCATAATTTATCTAGTCCTTACGGTTTTGAGTATAAAAGATGGTATCTCTGACTTAAAAGAAAGTAATATTAAAGAGGTAAGAAAGCAAGCAGAATCGTGTGCACCAGCTCTTTATCGCCAGTTGAGGTTCTATAAACTTTGGATGAAAGATGACCCTGCAGTAAAGTCTTTAGAAGACATACTCGATAAATACTATAAAACTAAAAACTAAATTGTGTTTATCGAATCAAGTAAGGAGGATTTCATATGGGAATCACAAACTCATATCGATTAGATATAAATGATAGAGCTTTTTTAGCAATTAAAGAAGGAACTAAAAAAGTTGAAATAAGAGTTACAACTAATAAATTAGATAATGATTATGGTCAATATCAAAAAGGAGAATATATAACTTTTATAAATTCTCAAAAAGATGAATTAAAATGCATCATTAAAGAAGTTAATT
>CAZIUY010000108.1:0-2996 GCA_964542625.1 uncultured Muribaculaceae bacterium
TTTAGGTAAATCTTCAATCATAATTAGTCACTCCTTTCTATCTATTATATAACATTTTTATCTATATATCATACTCTTTTAAATTAATCTTTAAACACTTTATTGTATCTTGGCATTCCATCAAATACTCCATTTAAATACATTTTTTCTGTATTTTGTGCCTCTCTAGGCATTTCATCAGAAAATCTTTTTAAAACGCTTCCTAGTTTCCCCTTAAAAGATACAGAATAAACTTGATCAGGTCTAATTATAGTATTATTTAATATATTGGTTGAATGAGATGCGAAGAACATCTGTGAATTTTTAGAATAATGATAAAAGTATTTAATAAGACATTCTTCTAATTCATTATGAAATCCACTACTAAATTCATCTAAGATAATCATACTATCTTTTTTTACAGCTTGTAAGAATACTGGTAATAATTGAATTAAAGTATTATTTCCAGTAGATTCAAATATTTCTGGAATATATATGTTGGTTTCTTCTTTCATGAATGATACAAATTTATTATTGTCATTGGATTTTACATTAAACATTTCACTTTTGTTGGGCGTCTTAGAATCATATGCAATTGTCTGTTTATAATCAATTTTTTTGAAAAAATCGTTAATTTCATCAGTTCCTATAGCATCTAAGTAATCGTGAATTAGAAGTTTAGAATTATTATAATAACTTATTTGTCTCGTATAGCAATTTAAATAAACAGAATTTCTTAGAAAGTCAAACCATTTATTTAATAATATATCGTCATAAAAATGTGTATCAAAATAAATCCGTCTTAAAAATAATAATTTATCAGATAAATCATTAAATGTCTTTATTTCATTATAATTAAATTCAGCACTACTTCCTATTCTGTTAATAATAATTTTATCATTATATATCAATTTTTCTTTTGTAATCTTGTCCATACCAAATTCTAATTCATAATTAATTTTAGCATCATCGATAATAAAGTAATATTTTAAATTGTAATTTTCTTTAGTCGTATAAAAACTCTTGTTATACATAAAATCTATTTCATTATTACTAAATAGCAATTCTAGTAAAAATGTTATTGCATTTAAGATTTGTGTCTTCCCTGAAGCATTTTCTCCAACAAAAAGTGCACCCTTTAAAATTCTGTTGTTCCCTACATTTTCGTTTTCTAAAAATTTATAATTAGTTGCCGAAAAATCGATAGTAGTTTCATTAATAAATGTTTTAAAATTATCTAAAACTATTTTTTCTAACATATTATCACCCTTTCATCTATATTATACTATAAAATGTAATAATTTTACTTTTTTATAATAAATAAATGTAATTTTTTTACGTTATTATACAGTATTAAAATAATTTGTCAATCCCCCGCTAAATAGAAAGCATAATATTCATCATAAGTAATTCCCTCTTCATAAACCTTCGTTGCTAGCTCTACACCTAAATAACGGTAATGCCATGCTTCGGCTTCATACCCCGTTAGGTATTCCGTTCCCTCTTTGTAACGTTCTATAAAGCCATATAAATAAGCATGAGTATGAAGCCAAGCATATGTTTCTGTCTCCTTAAAAGTATCAGTAGTACCTCCATATGTCAAAATATCTAATGCTAAACCTGTTTCATGTTCACTATGTCCCGGTCTTGCAGCGTATTCATCAGCATAGCTTTCTCCCTTTTTACTCTTATATTCTTCATATATTGCTGTCTGTCTTTCGTTAGAACGATAACCTGATGTCAGTATTAAAGTTATACCATCTTTGCGAGCATCCTCAGCCATTGTAATAAAAGCATCATAACAAGTTTCTTCTGCCTCTACTGTTCCATAAGCATAAGTACTAGAAAACTTTTTGATTTCACCAGGTGTAAAGTCACTTGGTAAGGTCGCAAATTTATTAACTAATATCGTATAACCACTACTATCAGTAGTATAAGCATCTTCATACCAATCTTTATTAGCACCGACATTTACTATGGCAACAATATCTTTAAAAGATTTCTTATCATTGTCTTCGTAGTAAGTAAGATATGATTGTAAGTTATTATCTATATAATACTTTTCACTAACTAGACTACTTATATAATCTATTTTATCTTCATTAAGTAAATAATCTAAGTTAGTTTTCGATAGTTTATCTTCTAATAACTTAATAGTATTATCATCATATCCTAATTTAATAAATTGATAATATTCTGTCTCGTGATATTTATATGTATTATAAACTTTTAAACCAATAAAAGTAAAAATCATGATAATTACAATAAAAAGAATATATTTTCTGAATCTCTTTTTTAATTTAAACTTTTTCTTTTTCTTTGTTGCCATATTCTTCACCATAGTAAGTTTATCAAATAATTATATATTTGTTAAGGCAAATTTGCATTTTTTACTATTATTTGATAAAATACGCTTGTATTGAAGGGGAGAGGTAAAATGTTGCCTAAAATAAAGATTTTAGATGAAAAAAATAAGATATTACATACGATTAGTAAGGACGCTACTTTCCCTTTACCAAATAAAGTACATAAAGCAATTGATGATTCTTTAAAATATTTAGAGATGAGTCAAATTCCTGAATATAGTGAAAAGTATCATCTCCGCCCAGGAATGGGTTTAGCGATGGTACAATTAGGAATACCTACGAGGATATTTGTCATTGTCAATGAAGTAAGTGAGGGTAAATTCGATAAGTATGTAATAATTAATCCTGAGATGATTTCTCATAGTGAAGAAGAAATATATGTCGAAGAAGGAGAAGGATGTCTATCAGTAAATAGACCAGTCGAAGGTATTGTACCTAGATTTGCTCGTATCAAAGTTGTAGCACAAAATGAAAATGGAGAACGTGTTACATATCGTTTGCGAGAAGATTTAGCAGTAGCATTCCAACATGAGATGGATCACTTAGATGGTATTTTATTCGTCGATAAAATTGATAAAAAAAATCCTTATAAAGGACGTGGCCATATGCGAGCAATATAAGCATATGGTTTTAATATTGTTTAAAAACAAT
>CAZIUY010000109.1:0-2992 GCA_964542625.1 uncultured Muribaculaceae bacterium
TATTAAAACTTAAATAGATATTTTACCAGTTTTTCTTAAAAGATTGTTTGACACGGTTTTACTTTTATTTACATCACTTGTCACTTTAATATTAAATTATGATACGTTCTGTTCGACGACGTATAATTTTTCTTCGTCTTTAATTATGATTAATTCACATTCTTTATCATAACCATAATCACTAACATATTCCCAGGTTAAATTTAATTTATATCCTTCATAATTAGTATCATCTAACTTAATAGTAGTATCTTCTATCGCTTCGATATCGATAGTACTAACTATAGGAAGTTCTTCATCTCTATCACCATATGTATTATCTTCGATGTATTTATATATTGTATCTTGGACTTTTAATTTAAAATTATCTTGTGCAGGGGTCCACACAAATTCTACTCCCCCAATGTCATATTTATTAGTTTTATTATCGATCGTGTATAAATCTATTATGTATAGCATTCCCAGCAGTTTGGCATATTCTTCGTAATCGATAGTGTCACTTTCTAAAATGTTTTTAAGTTCTAAAAACTTTTCTTTATATAACTGGGTATCTCTATCATCTAGTAAATAATCATAGCCAGTGATATTATCGATTTCCGCGGCGTATTTTTGTTCTTCACTCGTTTGCTTATTTCCCCTTAGCATATAACACGCGAGTATAGTGATAACTAGGATGATGATCATTACCCCAATTAACAGTAAAAGCTTATTGCGTTTCTTCATATTCAATGTTCGCCCCTTCTGTCTCGATTAAATTATATACGATAATATCATTAGATATTTCTAATATTTGTTCACTATATTCTTTTAATTCTTCTATATACGATTCATCTATGATGACGGAATCTTTGAGTACTTTATATTCTCCTTTAGAATCATTATAATAAATATCCTCAGTCAAGAAGTTACCATTAGGGAAGACGATAACATTATCATTCTTGATATTAAATATATCGTGACCTAGTGCATATTCGCTAGTAAAACCGAACATATTACCGAGTGTCGGTAAGACATCGATCATACCCATATAATAATCTACTTCTCCACTAATCGACTTATCTTTAGTCCAAAGTATCAATGGTGTCTTTCTGTTTAATTCATTAGCATAATAATCGTAATCTACATAGCCTTCTTCCCCTTCTTCTAGCATCCTACCGAGTTCGGGAGAATAATTATATAGATAATTATATTCTTTTGTATTTAATTTAGCATCGTGATCTCCATAAAACGCTATGACAGTATTATCAAATAAATCATTTTCATATAGGTATTCGATAAATTCACCTAGACATTGATCAGCATAATGGACACTTCTGATGTAATTACCTATCGTAGTATCCTCCAAGTAACTATCGACTACTACCTCTGATACTCCAGTATCTTCATTAGTTCTCGTAACTGTCTTCGTTAATTCAAACTCACCATAGGCATCTCCACCTTTCCAAGGTGTATGATTAGTGAGAGTTATGATCGTTCCCATGTATTTATCATGTTCGCTTTCAATTTCTTTTAGAATATCTATAGATTGTTCGAAGAAAGCATGATCTGATATACCTAGTCCAATCCAGTTATCATCGTTAACATCGAAGTAATCTTTAGCATAAAAGGTATCATATCCTAAGTTCTTATGCATGACAGAACGATTCCACATAGAGGCATTATTACCGTGCATACTAAATGTATAGTACCCTTGCTCTTTTAATATTTTCTCGAGTGATAAATAGTTTCTATCACTGTATGTGACGAAGACTGTACCAGATAAAGCAGGCATCAGGGAAGTATTTAGAGTAAACTCCGTATCACTACTAGTACCTGTACTAACTTGAGGATAAAAATTACTAAAGTATAACCCTTCTTTTGCGAGTTTGTTAAGATTTGGTGTAACTTCTTGTCCATTTATTTCCATATCGATAAACATCGACATCATACTTTCCATGTGGATAAGTACTAAGTTTTTACCTTCGAATATATCAGTATATTCATTCGTCTCATTATCTTCGCTCTTATTACTATAGAACTCTCTAAAGTCTTTTGCGGCCTCATCATAACCAAAGTATGAAAATAATTTAGCCTGTGTACTTTGGACGATATCATTTAACTGATATGTCAGTATTCCATATCTTTCTACGATATATTCTCTATACCACTGTTTGACGAGACGACTGATATCAGTAGTATTAAGTGTTATTATATTCATACATAAGAAAATAACACCAATTAGTAAGACAGTTCCAAAGTTCTTTTTGCTTTTTTCTATCTTAGATACATAATTAAAATAATTATGATTCGATAAAGACTTATTTATAAAATAGAAAATTACTGGGAATATAAGATATATTAAGTGTAGAAAGTTTAACTTATCTAGAATAGCATCCGTAACGGTCTCAGCTTGACCAAGTGTTTCAATTAAGCTAATAGTAACAAATGAATTATAAAACGTAAAGTATATAGCATTGACGCTACAGATGATAGTCGTGAGAATTAAAACTGTTTGAAAATATATATATTGTTTCTTAGGTTTAAATAAATAACCGACTGAGCCAAGGATGATTATTACAGCAAAATCGAAGAAGACAGCAGGCCAACTCCACCCGACAGTATTCGCAACTAAGATGATAGTTTCTAAGAGCATGAGTCCTATAAAGGATAAGAATTGTCTATTAGTAAGAATAAATGTAATAAAAGCTTTTTGATGTTTATTTAAAAATTTTCTTATTTTTTCTTTCATTAGTAATCCCTTCTTATAGACATAATTGTATCAAGTTTCTTGAAAAAAGTCACTATGTTTATAAGGATTAGTATACTTAGTACTATCAATAATTTTTTATTTGTGATAGAATGTTAATAGAAATTGATATAAATTTGTCTCATGCAGATATAGTTTAATGGTAAAACATGAGCTTCCCAAGCTTAGGATACGAGTTCGATTCTCGTTATCTGCTCCATTTTTAAAATATCCGAGCTTTGATAGTTCGTTTTTTATTTATAAAAT
>CAZIUY010000110.1:0-2964 GCA_964542625.1 uncultured Muribaculaceae bacterium
TTGCATCTAATCATTTTAGAGAAAACTTAGAAGAATTATTGAATTATGTTCAAAATCCTTTCTTTAAACAAAGAAGCGTCGATCAAGAAAGAGGTATAATCAAAGAAGAAATAAAGATGTACGATAATACACCTATGGCTGTGTTAAACTTCGGTTTAGAATATAACTTAAATATAGTAGATAAACATAAATATTTGATCAGTGGTACAGAAGAAGATATAAAAAATATTACTCCAGAAGATTTAACTAATTGTTATGAAGTATTTTATAATCCCAATAATATGTTCATGGTTCTAACAGGAAAATTTAACCCACATGAAGCTCTCGGTATTATTAAAGAAAATCAAGCCAATAAAGTTTTTTCGGAAGCACAAAAAATTACTAAAAAAAGAAGACACGAACCCTTAGATGTTGCAAATCCTTATGAGGATGTCGAAATGGATGTCGGTATACCTAAAGTCAAAATAGCTTACAAGTTAGATAAACGGGAATTTAAGGGTTATAGTGAATCATTATTAAAAATTTACTTAGACTGGATACTACAGGCTAAATTTGGACCATCTTCAGACTTAAATGACACCTTAAGAAGCGAAAACTTAATCATGGAAGATATCGCAACATATAGAGAAGTTAGAGATGATTATATCCTCATAACTTTTGATATCGAGACAGAATATAAGACAGAAGTAATCGATATGATTAGAAAAGAACTTAAGAATATCAAACTATCTAAAGAAGAAGTAAACAGAATGATGAAAGTAAGTATTGCTAACTTTATGACTAGTTTTAATGATATCATCGCCGTCGCCGAAAATATCGAAGACGATATTCTAACGAATAATAAGATACAAGAAGATATCATAGAAACATATAAAAAAATAGATACTACTACCATAAATAATGTCGCTTCTTTAATAAATATAGAACATGAATGTATATTTTATATTAAAAAATTAAGTGTATAATAAGGTACTTTTCCTTTTTATATTATTGACTTCCTTAAAAGATTAATTTAAAATATAGATAGTAGGTGAAACGTATGAAGAATAAAAATGTGAAGAAATTAGTTATAGGACTAATCGTAATTGCTATTATAGGAGTTACGGGTATATCTTATGCTTATTTTACTGTTCAAAGGATGAGTAATAATGGAAATGCCATAAGTGGTAAAGCAAGTGTTGGTGGACCTAAAATTTCTTTGACAGAAAGTACGACAGGAATCAGCATCGAAGATGCTTATCCTATGTCAGATGAGTTAGGTGCATCTAAGAGTGAAGAATATGTCTTTACGATCAAGAATGAAGAAACTGTACCAATTACTGCTAAAGTACTCTTAGAAGTTACTAAATCGAGTACTTTAGATGATAGTTTAGTAAATATTTCGATCAATGGTGCCATCGTCACACTTTCTACTTTAAATAAAGAAAATGCATCCAGTGGTTATAAGACTAGCTATGTACTTTTAAATACGACCATCGAAGGAGGAAATGAAGTCGAGAATACTCTCAAGGTATGGGTCAATGAAAATGGTACAGTAAATAATGCTCAGGATAAGACATGGGCAGGTAAAATTCTAATTGTTCCAGAATTTGTATAAGAGTGTATATCAACTCTTTTTTCTTATGGGGAGGTAATTATGGAAAAGACAGTAGTAGAACTTTTTGCGGGTGTAGGTGGATTTAGATGTGGTTTAAATAAAGTAGAACTAAAAGATGATAAAGTAATTGAAAATGGTAATTGGCATTTCGTATGGGCTAATCAATGGGAACCAGCGACTAAAACTCAAGATGCTTATGAGTGCTATATTAATAGGTTCGGTAATAAAGATGTTTCTAATGTCGATATATTTAAAGTCGATAAGACGAAGATTCCTAATCATACCCTACTAGTTGGAGGATTTCCTTGCCAGGATTATTCTGTTGCAAGGACACTTTCTGGTAGTAAGGGTATCGAAGGGAAAAAGGGAGTTCTTTGGTGGGCAATAATAGATACTATTAAAGCCAAAAAACCACCATTTTTATTTCTAGAAAATGTCGATAGGTTATTGATTTCTCCAGCTAGTCAAAGAGGGAGAGACTTCGGAATGATTTTAAGAAGTCTCTATGATTTGGGTTATGCTGTAGAATGGCGAGTAATAAATGCTGGAGAATATGGAGAACCTCAAAAAAGAAGAAGAACTTACATAGTCGCTTACCATAAATCGACTAAATACTATCTCGATATGAAAAAACTAAATAAGAAAGATATCTTAGTTAAAGAGGGAATATTTGCAAGACAATTTCCCATTAAAGAAGAGCTCGACTATAATATAGCAAATATTTCTAAGACGACATATAAAGATTTAGCGGACGTTAGTGATAATTTTCAAATGAGATTTTTTAATACTGGTATAATGTGTGAGGGAGAAATATATACCGCTAAAATGGAAAGTATTTGTAGTACTATTTATCCATTAAAACTTATTAGAGAAACTAATGAAGTCTCAGATAAATACTTCTTAACTGAAGAAAAAATAGAAAAATTTAGATATCTAAAGGGTAGTAAAAGGATTCCAAGAACTAAGCCAAATGGTGAAGCATATATGTATTCTGAAGGTTCTATGGCATTTCCAGATAATTTGGAAGCTCCTGCTCGCACGATGTTAACTTCAGAAAGTGGACTAAGTAGAATGTCTCATGTTATAGAAGACTATAAAACAAGTAAATTAAGATTATTGACACCACTCGAGTGTGAAAGAATAAATGGATTCCCAGATAATTGGACTAATACGGGTATGACTGATAAGAAAAGATACTTCATGATGGGTAATGCTCTAGTAGTGGGAATCATTACTAAAATAGGAATAGAATTAGAAAAAATAATCGATAATGAATAGAACAAAATTATAGTAAACTTGGGCTTTATTGGTCAGTTGTCAAAATTTAGTAATTTTGCTATAATATGGTAGATAGAAAGTGATTTTGA
>CAZIUY010000111.1:0-2944 GCA_964542625.1 uncultured Muribaculaceae bacterium
GTTTGTTATAATCAAGACTCTTCTCACAATCGATAAAGACAGAGTCTATTTGTTTATTAGGTGTATCTCTATCGACATTAGAACCAGCATCGAGTAATATATTGAGCGTCTTCATACTAAAACTTAAAGTTTTCTTTTTAACTTGTTTGACGATATTTTTAATCTTGAATAAATCAAAGTCCATCTGTTCGTTATTGTGGACATAATTAGCATTTATTCTTACTATCTTATATGGTGCTTCGATGTTCTCTAACCATATTTCATTTTGTACTCCCTTGACGACTATTGGCATATAGTTTTCTACTGTAACAAAGTAGTGAGTTAGCTGCATCAAAAGTAAATCTTTATTATTTATTTTTGCATTTCCTATCATTCACATGACCTCTCTCTTGCATTAATATTTTATTATAAAACTCTTATCTTGTAAAGAACCTAAATGTTTTATAGTAAAAAATCACGGTATTTAATTAAGTTCCGTGATTTTTTCTAGTTTATTACGAAGTTCTTCTATTCTATCAGCTGTGTAATACTCTAGTGGTATACCATCGTAATCTTCTTCGATTAAATCTTTCTTATGTAAAGTAGTTAAAATGTTACCATCTTTTATAATTAGTATACTAGGTGATGATAAATCCCCTACTTCGTCCGTTACTTGAGAATAATAATCATCCTCATCAGTAATATCATCTAACTCTAAATAGTAAATAACATCTGTATATTCTTTGACAATATCATGTAATGGATTTACAAGTACTTGCATCCAAGCATCAGTAGTTTTACCAATTATGATAATTCCACTTTCACTTTCTAAAATATCATTTAATTCTTGTAAATTAATATATTTATAGATGTTTTCTTCGCTCACATAAGTATAACTTTTAGAAAATTTAACATTGTCACTCTGTTTACTATCATTAAACATTTGTATAGCATCTTTAATTCCGAAAATTAGAAATATTATTCCTAGAACGATACAGATACAATCGATAATAATTCTAGTTCTTTTTTTCATTATTTTAATTGACTCATTACTTCTTCAGCAAAGTTTTCACTACGATGTTCCATACCTTCGCCTACTTCAAAACGAACCATATCTATGACTTCGCATCCATTATTTCCGACGTAAGTCTTAACATCTACATTACTATCTTTGATAAATGCTTGGTCGAGAAGACAAATTTCTTTATAAAACTTCTTTAATCTACCAGCGACCATCTTTTCAGCAATATCTTGTGGTTTACCTTCAGATAATGCTTCTTCGATGAAAATCTTCTTTTCTTTTTCAATTGTTTCACTAGGTACAGATTTTTCATCTAAGTAAGTAGGTTTCATGGCCGCAATCTGCATAGCAACATCTCTTGCCACTTCTTCGTTGTTACCTTTAAGTATAGCTAGACAAGCAATCTTTCCACCCATATGTATATAAGAACCAAATACACAATCATCACTCTTCGTTTTAACTTCAATACGACGTAAAGATAACTTTTCCCCAATCGTAGCCGTCTTATTGATAATTAGCTCTTCGACTGTACCATCAGATGTACTTACTTTTTTAGCATCTTCTAGAGTTGTAGCATCACTTTTTAGTATAGCATTACCGATTTCATCGACGAGACTCTTGAAGTTTTCATTTTTACTTACGAAATCTGTTTCAGAATTAACTTCGATAATACAAGCCTTATTGCCATCGATAAACACATTAGCAAGTCCTTCGGCAGCAATACGATCAGACTTTTTAAGAGCTTTAGTAATTCCCTTTTCTCTTAAATAATCTACTGCTAAGTTAATATCACCATTAGTTTCAACTAAGGCTTTCTTGCAGTCCATCATACCTGCTCCAGTCATACTTCTCAATTCATTTACTAATTTTGCTGTTACCATAAAAATTCCTCCTCTTTTATTTATTTAATATAGCAATTAGTTCACTTTTCTTAATAGAATCTTCTACAGAAATACCTCTTTCTTTAGCAATTTCTTTAAGTTCACCGATGCTCATTTGTCTATAATTCTTTTCTGTATGATTCTTTTCTTCCTTTTGTGGTGTATCTGTATTATCTTCTTTAGCGAAGACATCTTCTGTGACATAATCGACTATCGGTAAGTTCTTACCTTCACAAATAGCATTATTTAATACACCTAAGACGACTTTGACAGAACGTACTGCATCATCATTACCTGGTATAACATAGTCGACATCATCTGGATCACAGTTCGTATCGACTAAACCAAATACTGGTATATCTAACTTTCTTGCTTCCCTAATAGCGTTTATTTCTTTCTTTGGATCGACGATAATAAGGGCATCAGGTAATTTATCCATTTCACGAATACCACATAAAACTTTATTTAATTTTTCATATTCTTTCTTGATACCTATTACTTCTTTTTTAGGTAAAAGTTCAAAAGTACCATCACTTTCCATCTTTTCGATTTCTTCTAATCTCTTGATACGTTTTCTAATAGTACGGAAATTTGTTAAAGTTCCACCAAGCCAACGTTCTGTTACATAGAACGAACCACTTCTAAGTGCTTCTTCTTTCGATACTTCACTTGCTTGTTTTTTAGTACCGACAAATAGAATCTTTCCTCCATTTTCACTAATTTTCTTTAATTCCTCGTATGCACGTTCGATGCAAGCGACAGTCTTTTCAAGATCGATAATATAAATATCATCTCTTGCAGTATAGATGTACTCCTTCATTTTAGGATTCCATCTCTTTGTTTGATGTCCAAAATGGACACCTGCTTCTAATAAATTATTCATAGAAACAACAGCCATAATTTTTTCCTCCTTCGTTTTACTTCCCAGTGTTTCTAATACCCATCAACCCGGCTAAAGGTCACTAGATGAATAAATCCACATTGGTGTTTATTTCAGCAATTAAATTGCCAATAATATAATAGCAAAAAAGTTGGCCTTAGTAAAGTAATTTATGAGGTAGGT
>CAZIUY010000112.1:0-2931 GCA_964542625.1 uncultured Muribaculaceae bacterium
AACTGTCGGTAATCAAACATTCTTTGCAGGCTGGTATAAATAAATTAAAACTTGTCTTTTAAGTTAGTGTATATTATAATTTATTTAATAGAAAGTAGGGGTATATGTGAACGAAAAAAATGGTTTTACTTTAACTGAACTAATCGCTGTCATTGTCATTCTTTCGATACTCGTGATTATTTTAGTGCCGAATGTCACTAAGATTGCCACTACTTCTAAAGAATCACTTCGTCAAAGTAAAATTAATACTATAGTATCAGCTGGTGAAAAATATGGTAATGAACTAATAAACGAATATCAAGGGTGTACAGCAACATTAACGAGAGATGAATTAAAGACTGATTGTTCTTTAGCTGTTACGGACTTAGTCAAACTAGGTTATATGGAGGGCGAAGATGACGAAGATAATATATTAGATCCAGAAACCAATCAACCATTTACAGGTAGAGTTCTTCTTTGTTATAACGCCCTCGATATCAATGTCTATGCATCGTATATCGAAGATGAAGGATATGCTTGTGCGAGCGTCGATGTCGAAACAGGTACATCACTAAACCTAGGTTCTGTCATGGGAATAGGTTATGTCGGTGGAGATGATATCGAAGTTCCCATCATCAAGTCAGGTGAATTTAAGAGTTTTAATTGTACTTCAAGTAATAGTAGTTTAGCAACTTGTAGTTTAAGTGGTACTAAAAAGATAGTCATCCACATAACATCAGGGGATTTTACTGACTCATCGAAAGAAGTCATATTGACATTACACGCAGTACACTCTGAAGGAGAACTAACTCAACAATATAACTTGAAGATAGAATCGACTTCTCTTACTTTAGATAGTGATGAAGAAGATAATATCTGTATGCCTACTAATTCATTTATGCAGTATGGAATAAGTGGTAGTAACTATGGTGAATTAGTAATAGATTCTAATCCAAGTGGTAACTTGATAGGGTCTGTTAGTAACCACGTCTTGACACTACAATCTCAAAATAATACAGGTTCTTCTACTTTAACTATTCTTGAAAAAAATGGTAATAAGAGTGTATCTATTACCAAGAGAATTTATAATTTAAGTGAAATAGATGCTATACCTGATGCTCTATTACTAGATAATGAAAGAGTAGTTAAATTAGATTATAGTGGTAATGACTCTATTACGATTACATCATCTAACTCGGATGTCATTAAATTCTATACTAGTACTAATACTACTTTAACAGATACACTTACTCTAACTAGTGAAAGTGAGTTTATCATAAAAGCATTAGGTGAAGGGTCTTCCATCGTAACCGTAACGGGTAATCCTTGTGGAGAAATCACGAAGGAAATCGATGTCAGTAACTTATATATCGAAGATGATGATGTAACACTCTATTTGAATGGAGATGATTTTACTACCAATATCGTCTTCGAAGATGCTAATGAAACATTTACGTGTAGTAGTAATTCTTCTAGTGTATCATGTTCTATTACAGGTTCTACTGTTACTTTATCACCAGGTGATAATATAACTGATAATGCTATCGTAACTGTTAAAGGTTCTAGTGGAGGACTTGCTAATATAAACGTGAAAGTTTTAGAGAGCTCTCTAACCATACTTACGATGGATAACGAACCATTCTCTAAAGTATGTTCTAGTATCGATTCTGATGATAATGATATCGAGCTCAAAGTCGTCGGTAGTAATATTGGAAATATCTCTCTTAAATCGATAGACCCACCAGAATTAGCATACTTAAATATTACTAAAGATGATGAGAAAGATATCACTACCATAGACCCTAAAAAATTATATAATGAGGTATCGACAGGTATCTTTAATGTTGGATATAATACAGGAGTAAGTAATATAACTATTACTGAAGATAATGGTTACAAGACGGCATCACTAGATTATTATATATATGATATTAACTATGAAAGTGATAATATCTCTGTCATGAAAGATGAAGATATAGAAGTACTAATTAATACTTTTGCAACTGGTCCAATAAGTGTCAGTATCAGTGATGAAAGTATTGCAACAGTTAGTGTTACAAATCCTAGTGATTATTCATACAAAGTAAATACATCTAACGAGTCTATCATAACTATTAATGGACTATCTTTGGGTTCTACAGAAATTTATATAAAAGGATTATACTGTGGGGATGCTACTTTAAAGTTAGATGTGATAGGACACACTTATACTCTTAATTTAGAGCCTGGTACTTATACAGAATGGATTGGTGAAAATACTTCTACTAATGAAGTCCTCGAGTGTACTACTAGTAATGCTGAAAATACTTGTACGATAGAATTTCCTGAAATACATACTAATGAAGAATTTCAAGCTTTAGGTTATTCTCTAACGAAAGATGATAGAACTTATGAATATATTGCTGGTAATAGTATTACCATGACTAAAGATAACGATGGTATTACTTATTATGGTAACTCGATAGATGTGACTGCTCCTACTTGTTATGTTAGTACGGCTATAGAACCATTTAAAATAGGGGAAGAATCTACTATCGATGTCTTCTGTCTCGAGGCAGGTAGTGGTCTTATGGAAGGATATGATACGATATCTCCTAGTGATTTAGTATTATCTGACTCTGAAGACATCGAAATACTATCCGTCAGTAGTCCCCAAGAAGAAAAAGATAGTTATGGTTATTTACTAGGTTATAGATATTATATTAAAGTAAAGGGTACTTTTATAGCGGAGTCTACTATTACTTTAAAAGGTAATGTCTTAAAAGACTTATTTGGTAATACTAACGAAGAAACCGAATTAGGTCTCATAGAAATATCAGATTACTTAATAACAGAACTTTGGTATGTCGGTAAAAATAACTTAAGAGATGTCGCTGCTGTCTTATATAATAATACTGATATTAATAATACTCCTCAGGTAGAAAATCCAACATATACTTTAGTATTATATGG
>CAZIUY010000113.1:0-2889 GCA_964542625.1 uncultured Muribaculaceae bacterium
TTAAAGACAAAATTTGTTAGATATTTACATGGACTAACGAAAAGTAGTCAAGATGCAACTTCTAAGACTTTTCAATTAGTACCATTACAAAACTTTGAAAATAATTCTGATATCGATTGGTCAAAAAGTATATCAGAAATAGATAAACAGTTATATAAAAAATATAAACTCACAAAAGATGAGATCGATCATATTGAATCAAAAATTAAAGCTATGGAATAATTAATAAAATAAATACCATTAATCCCTAGATTAGTGGTATAATTTTCTTGGAGTGATATAACTTATGTATAGAGAACTTAATGAAGAAACTATTACAAATATAAGTAAGTTAAAGGGTGAGCCCGAATGGATGCTCAAGTTTAGGCTCAAATCTTTAGAAAAATTTAAAAACTTAGGTATGCCAAAGTTTGGACCTAAACTAGATATTGATTTTTCTTCTATAAACTATTATAAAAAGATAGGTAACACAACAAATAATTGGGATAAAGTAAGCTGTGAAGTGAGGAATACTTTCGATAGTTTAGGTGTAATAGACGCTGAGAAGAAGTACTTAGATGGAGTTACCAATCAGTATGAAAGTGAAGTAATATACCATAGTTTAGATAGAGAACTAGAAAGTAAAGGTATTATCTTCTTATCGACGGATGATGCCTTAAAACAGTATCCTGACCTTTTTTATAAGTATTTTAATCATCTAGTCAAGTATGATGAAAATAAGTTTACTGCCCTAAATGGTGCCCTATGGAGTGGAGGGTCATTCATATACATTCCACCTAAAGTAAAACTAGATAGACCCTTACAGAGCTATTTTAGAATAGATTCTATGGCTTTAGGTCAATTTGAAAGAACGATAATTATCGTCGATGATGAATCAGAACTATCTTATATAGAAGGTTGTACAGCACTATCTTATTCAGTTAATTCTCTCCATGCTGGAGTAGTCGAGATTTACGTTGGAAAAAATGCTAAGATGAAATATTCGACTATTCAAAACTGGAGTAAAGATGTCTATAATTTAGTTACAAAAAGAGCTATTGTCGAAGATAATGGACTGATGGAATGGGTCGATGGTAATATTGGAAGTGGAGTAACGATGAAGTATCCATCTTGTATCTTAAAAGGCAATAATTCAGTCGGAAACTCCATAAGTATAGCCTATGCTAAAGATAATCAAATATTAGATGCAGGAGCCAAGATGATACATCTAGGGCGTAATACGAGGAGCAAAATAATATCTAAATCTATCGCAGGTGAGGGAGGAATTGCTAATTATCGGGGACAAGTTAAAATTTCTAAGAGTGCAGAAAACTCTTATGCCCTCGTCAAGTGTGATACGATAATACTAGATGATATAAGTAAAAGTGATACTTATCCACTCAATATTGTCTCTAATAATACGTCTACTCTAGAACATGAAGCGAGTGTTTCTAAAGTAAGCGAAGAGAAATTATTTTATCTCATGAGTAAAGGATTATCTGAAGAATCATCAAAAGAATTACTAATACAAGGATTTATTAGTGACTTTAAAAAAGAATTACCTATGGAATATGCCGTCGAATTAAATAGACTTTTAAAAGAAATATAACATAAATTTTAGTTTTATGATACATAATAATTTTTAGAAAGAGGATACTTTAATGAAATATGATTTAATAAAAAATAATACTTATAATTTATATACGATTAAGACAGATAAATTTAAAAGCATTCATATGGAAGTAATATTTAGAACCAAAGCATCTAAAGAAAATATGACTTATATATCTATCCTTACATCGATACTCATGGAGAATACTAAAAAATATCCTTCGAGAAAAGAGATGATAAGACACTTATATGACTTATATAATGCTAATGTCTATGCGACAAGTTCACGAGTAGGTCAAGAAATAATTACTAATTTTGTCTTAGATATAGTGGATCCAAAATATACTGAAAGTACTATGTTAGAAGAATCGATTCGCCTCTTATTAGAATCTATCTTAGAGCCGAACGTAAATGAAGGTAGTTTCGATGAAAGAGTATTTGAAAGAGTCGTAAACCAAGTAAGAAGTAATATAGAAAGCGTGAAAGAAGAACCTAAACAATCTTCTATTTTAGGATCATTAAATACTTTAGAACCTAATGGTATAAGAGGATTAAATACTTTTGGAGATATAGATGTTTTAGATAGTATAACTCCTATTAAACTATATGAATTTTATAAAGAGTTTTTAGAAACTAGTCCTCGAGATATATATATTATCGGTAATATCGATGTTAAAAATACTGATAAGATTATCAAAAAATATGCTACTTTCAAGAGTATTACTACTCAGGTAGATGAAATATACTTACCATGCTTTAAAGTAAAGCCAACTAAGAGTGTTACTAAAGATAGTAACCTTACACAGACGAATCTCGTCGGAATATATACATTAGGAGATACGAGTCCATTCGAAGAAAACTATAGTATTCCTCTATTCAATATGTTATTTGGATCAGGCTCACTAGAAAGTAAACTTTATAAAGCACTGAGAGAAGAAAATTCCTTATGTTATAACGTTACGACCCTCTATCAAAAGTACGATAGATTACTTATATTACATACCGCAATAGATGAAGAAAATACTAAATTAGCATTAAAACTAATCAATAATACATTAAATGAAATGATTAAAGGTAACTTTAGTGATGAAGACTTAGAAAATGCTAAGAATCTCATGATAACGAGTCTCTATTTAACACAAGATAGTCCTAATCGCTTAATAGATATGTATTTATTTAAAAATATCGTAGGGTTACCTGATATCGAAGAGAGAATAGATAAAATAAGAGCGATTACTAAAGAAGACATCATAAAAGCTGCTAAGAGTTTAAATCTAGCACTAGTCTATAAAGTTAAAG
>CAZIUY010000114.1:0-2853 GCA_964542625.1 uncultured Muribaculaceae bacterium
TATTAAAGAATATGAAACTATAGAATCAGTGTATACTATCAGTGAAGCTATAGAGGAGGCTAAAAGGAGGGCTCGAGAAAACTTGATGATGAAACTAGGAGAGGATTCTTCTATTTTAGATGAAAAAGTTTTGCAAACTGAAGATTATAATAGTATAATGAGTGTAGAAATTTTTTATTCAGTAAAAGAAATAATTAGTGAAGTTATATAACTTTAAAATAAAAGAAAAAAGGAGTTTAACTTATGTTCAATCTACCAAATGAAATAAACGATATAATCAAAGGTTTTTGGCCCATGCTCTTAATCTTTATTATTGTTCTTACGACGATAAGAATCAATTATATTTTAGAAAAGGGAGAGAAGTTTATATTATATAAAGAATTTTTTTCACTTCTTTTCGTAATTTATATTCTTCTGTTATTTAGTCTCGTTACTAATACTGATATACAAAGCTATGGTCATAATTTCATACCATTTAAAGAAATCTTGAGGTATCCTATAGGAAGTAGTAACTTCTACTTAAATGTTATCGGTAATATAGTAATATTTATACCATTTGGGTTCTTTATTAGTCTTTATTTAGGGTCACAAAAATTAAATAGACCCTTACTGATAACATTTATAACGAGTCTTACGATAGAATTAGTCCAAGTATTTATTAATCGTTCGTTCGATATCGACGATATAATTTTAAATTGTACTGGTGGTATTATTGGTTTCTTACTATACATTGGGTTATATGCGATTAAAAGACACTTACCTAAATTTTTACAAAGAGATATCATCTATAATGTCTTGACAGTTATTATCATAATATTTATAATAGCATCGGCACTTAGATTTTGGGGGATTAAAATATGATTGATTATACGATTATCGATGAATTTGGATATGATGAAGATTATAAGTACTTAGATAATATGCTAGAAAGTGCTGAATGTTTATTAGGCTTTACTGGTATATTTAATATCATCTTTATAGACGATAAGAAGATGCAAGAGATGAACTTACAATATAGAGGAATCGATGCGACGACAGATGTTTTATCTTTTGCTTTAAATGATGAAGAAGAAAACTTTAAAAGTGAAGTAAATGTCTTAGGAGATATTTTTATATCTATTCCCCGCATGAAAAGTCAAGCAATAGAATATAATCACAGTGAAAAAAGAGAACTTTCATTTCTCTGTATTCATGGCTTATTACATTTATTAGGTTACGATCACATGACTAAAGAAGATGAAAGTATTATGTTTAATTTACAGAAAGAGGTGTTAGATGGTGCAGGTATTACGAAATAAGAGCAAGTATAAGGGTTTTAAAAGGTTCTTATATAGTATCAAATATTCAGTAGATGGTTTAATATATGCTTATCAAAATGAATATAGTCTTTGGATACATACGGCACTTTCGATCGTTGCTATCGCACTAGGTTTAATTTTAAAAATTTCTCATATGCAATGGGCTATAGTTTTAGTTACTCTAGCTGTCATCCTCGCTTTTGAACTAGTAAATACAGCAATGGAAGCGTGTGTCGATATGGTCACTTTAGAATATAATGAATTAGCTCGCATCGCTAAAGACTGTTGTAGTGGGGCAACATTCGTCGTTTCTGTGACAGGTGCTATTGCCCTATGTATTATATTTATTCCTAAAATATTAGCCCTAGCTGGTCTCATATAACTTGAGACTTTTTATATGCATCGTATTCTTTTAAGATAAATTCATCAGTCATTCCAGCAATATAGTCGATTACTTTTCTATTAGTACTAGTTTTCGTCAAATAATCTTTATCCATCGAATCTAAAAATACCTTATTGATAGAACACTCTTTATTATCGATATTATCACGATAATAGATAAATAATTCATTCATAACTTTAGTATAGAACTTTAGTGATTCTTTGGTATTAGCTTTATAATAAATATTTTCATAATTAAAATTCTTTAATTTAGTTATTGCCTTTAGAATATTATCTGATAATTTAATATATGGTTTATCATAACTGTTACCTATGATATCTAAGATAATCGTATTTACTATCTCACGATTATTACTACCTAATTCTTGGGATATATCCTTAGGTACAGAGTCACTTTTTAATATACCGAGTCTAATAGCATCTTCGATATCTCGACCTAAATAGGCAATTACATCACTGACTCTAACGATACAACCCTCTAGAGTCATAGGTACTAGAGTACTGATATGTTCGCTATCTATATAGCAAGAATTATAATCATTTAAGAAGTCTTCTTGTGTCTTCTTTTTAGGATAATACTCGCCTTGTACGATTTCACCATTATGACATAATATTCCATCTAATGTTTGTATCGTAATATTGATACCACGTCCATTATTTTCTAAATTCATTAATTCTCTTACACTCTCGACATTATGAGCAAAATGGGTATTATCATATTTCATGCTTACCTCATCTAGTATTTTCTCACCAGGATGTCCAAAAGGTACGTGTCCAATATCGTGTCCTAAAGCGATAGCTTCGATTAAGTCTTCATTTAAAGATAGTGCTCTACCGATGGTTCTTGCTATTTTAGCGACCAATTGAACATGGATGATACGTTTACTCACGTTATCGTTATTCCAATGGGTAAATACTTGTGTTTTATCAGTATATCTCGTATAAGATAGAGAATGTATTATTTTATCAGTATCTCTAAAATAATTAGGTCTAAAATCATCTTCTATAGGTTCTAACCTGATGGCATCGCTATCTCTAGTTGCGTACTTAGATAAATATTTTTCATTGTTTAACATAATACTTCGAAAATTCATTATATTATTGTTCTCCTTTCATTTAGCACCATTATACCACGATTAATCCCTCTAGAATA